>CAYTJW010000604.1:0-3997 GCA_964438135.1 uncultured Thermoanaerobaculia bacterium | reverse complement strand
GGCTCCGGCTCGCGCCGGGGCGGCGGGCGGGCGCCCTCGCGGCGCTTGACCAGCTTCAGGGTCGCCACCGGCTTGGCGGCGAGGCGGGAGCCGCGGGCGCCGACGCCGACGACGTCGAGGCCGGCCAGGTCGAAGGTGGCCGAGTGGACCCGCTGCCGCTTGGCCGGCACGAAGCGCAGCTCGAGGGTGCCGTCCGCGTCCCCCGGCAGGAGCAGGTCGACCCGGCCCTCGCGGCCGCGGATCAGCTCGTACTCGCGGCCGCGGACGAAGGTCTGGATGTGCACCCGCTTGGCGAACGCCAGCCGGTGCTGGTCCCGGTAGACGACGGTGAAGCGCTGGCCGTGCTCCTGGTCGAAGACGCCGAGGAACAGCACCCTGCCCGGCAGCAGGATCTTCGGCTCCGCCGCCACCACCCGGTAGCTGCCGTCCGCGCACACGACCAGGATGCGGTCGTACTCGCTCACCGTCAGCTGGTGCTCCGGGCCCTTGACCTCGGTGCCGAAGAAGCCGGTCGCCGGGTCGTAGGACACCTTCAGGCTCGGCTGCGCCAGCGCCCGCACGTCGACCGCGTCGAAGGTCGCGATCTCGCTCCGCCGCGGGTAGCGGTCGCCGTGCCGCTCGAGCAGGCCCTCGAGGTAGCCGACCGCGGTCTCCTCGAGGTGGCCGAGCCGGTAACGGGCGGCGCCGATGTCGGCGCTGACCGCGTCGACGTGGCGGCGGGCGGCCTCCAGGTCGAAGGCCGAGATGCGCCGGATCGGGATGCCGAGCAGGTGGGTGACGTCGTCGTCCGACACCGGCCGCTCGAGCTGGCCGGCGAACGGCGCGAGGCCGTCGAAGACCTCCTGCCGCACCGCCTCCTCGGTGGTCGCCCCCTCGATCCGCTCGTACACCCGGTGCTCGACGAACAGCCGCTCGAGGCTCAGGGCGTGGCGGCGCTCGACGAGCTCTCGGACCTCGTGCTCGAGCTCGCGCCGGACCTGGTCGAGGAGCTGGTCGGTGAGGAAGCGCAGCACCTCGCTGGTGGTCATCTCCACCGGCCGGCGGTCGCGGATGACCAGCAGGTTGGAGGTGACCGACACCTCGCAGTCGGTGTGGGCGTAGAGCTGCGGCACGACCTCCGCCGCCGCCACCCCCCGGGGCAGCCCGATCTCGATCTCCACCCGGTCGGTGGTGAAGTCGGTGATCGAGGAGAGCTGGACCTTGCCCTTCTGCGCCGCGGCCTCGACCGAGGCGATCAGGCTCTCGGTCGTGGTGCCGTGGGGGATCTCGCGGATGACGATCGTGTTGTCGGCCGTCGTCTCGAGCCGCGCCCGCACCCGCAGGCGGCCGCGGCCGTCGTCGTACTCGCTGGTGTCGACGATGCCGCCGGTCGGGAAGTCGGGCAGCAGCCGCGTCTCGTGGCCGCCGAGCAGCCGGATCTGCGCCGCCAGCACCTCGCGGAAGTTGTGGGGCAGGATGCGGGTCGCCATGCCGACCGCGATCCCCTCGGCGCCGAGCAGGAGCACCACCGGCAGCTTGGCCGGCAGGTAGAGCGGCTCGAGGTTGCGGCCGTCGTAGCTCGGGCCGGTCTCCACCAGCGCCTTCGAGAACAGCGTCTCCCGCGCCAGGTCGGTGAGCCGGCACTCGATGTAGCGGGGCGCGGCCGCCGGGTGGCCGGTGACCGGGTTGCCGAAGTTGCCCTGGGTGTCGACGAACAGCCCCTTGTTGGCGAGCACCACCAGCGCGTCGCCGATCGAGGCGTCGCCGTGCGGGTGGAGCTTCATGGTCTCGCCGATGACGTTGGCCACCTTGTGGAAGTGGCCGTCGTCCATCTTCTTGAGGGTCGCCAGGAGGCGCCTCTGGACCGGCTTCAGGCCGTCGCGCAGGTCGGGGATGGCGCGGTCGACGATGACGTAGCTCGCGTACTCGATGAAGTTGCGCCCCATGAGGGGCTCGAGGCGGGCCATCAGGGGGTCTCCGGGCGGCGGCCGGCGGCGCTCATCAGCCCAGGTCCGTGATCAGGTTGTCGACGATGTAGGCCCGCCGCTCCGGGGTGTTCTTGCCCATGAACAGCTCGAGCGCGCGCTTGACCTCGCCCATCGAGCGCACCGTCACCGGCACCAGCCGCGAGTCGTCGGCGATGAAGCGCTTGAACTCGCCCGGGCTGATCTCGCCCAGGCCCTTGAAGCGGGTGATCTCGGGCGAGCGGAGGCGGGCCGCGGCCCGGTCGCGCTCCCTCTCCGAGTAGCAGTAGACCGTCTCCTGCCTGGTGCGGACCCTGAACAGCGGCGTGTCGAGCAGGAAGACGTGGCCGGCGATCACCAGCTCCTCGAAGTAGCGCAGGAAGTAGGTCAGCAGCAGGTTGCGGATGTGCATGCCGTCGACGTCGGCGTCGGTGGCCAGCACCACCCGCTGGTAGCGCAGCTCCTCGAGGCCGTCCTCGATGCCGAGCGCGCGCATGATGTTGTACATCTCCTCGTTCCGGTAGACCGCCTCGCGGCCGAGACCGAAGGTGTTCAGCGGCTTGCCCTTGAGCGGGTAGATCGCCTGCGTCTGCACGTCCCGCGCCTGGATCATGGCGCCGCCGGCCGAGTCCCCCTCGGTGAGGAAGATGGTGCTCTCCTCCCGCCGCGGGTCGGCCGCGTCGGTGAGGTGGACCCGGCAGTCGATGAGCTTGGGGATGCGGATCGCGACCTTGCGCGAGCGCTCCTTGGCCTCCTTCTTGATCGAGGCCAGCTCGCGCCGCACCCGCTCGTTGGTGCGCACCTTCTCGACCAGCGCCTCGGCCGCCTGCGGGTTCTTGTGCAGCCACAGCACGACCGCGTCGCGCACCGCCGGCACGACCCACGAGCGGACCTCGGTCGAGCCGAGCTTGTTCTTGGTCTGGCTCTCGAAGACCGGGTCCTGGATGCGCACCGAGACGGCGCCGACGATGCCGTCGCGGACGTCGTCGCCGACGAAGGTGTGGCGCGCGAACTCGTTGACCCCCTTCAGGATGCCCTCGCGGAAGGCGCTCTGGTGGGTGCCGCCGTCGTTGGTGTACTGGCCGTTGACGAACGAGAAGTAGGTCTCGCCGTAGGCGCTGGTGTGGGTGAAGGCGAGCTCGAGCCGGTCGAGGCGGCAGTGGACGATGTCGTACACCCTCTCCTCGCTGCCGAGCTCGTCGTCGAGCAGGTCCGCCAGGCCCCTGGTGCTCGAGAAGCGGGTGCCGTTGTAGTCGAGCTCGAGGCCGCTGTTCAGGTAGGCGTAGTAGCGCAGCCGGTGCTCGAGGAACTCCTCGCGCCACTCGTAGGCGCCGAAGATCTCGGGGTCGGGCACGAAGCGGATCAGGGTGCCGTCGGCCGCGGCCGGATCCCGGCCCGCCTTCTCCAGCACCATCCGGCCCTGGCGGAACAGGGCCCGCTTGAAGCGGCCGCCGCGGAAGCTCACCACCTCGAACTCGGCCGACAGGGCGTTGACCGCCTTGTTGCCGACCCCGTTCAGGCCGACCGAGAACTGGAACACCTCGTCGTTGAACTTGCCGCCGGTGTTGATCCGGCTGACGCAGTCCACGACCTTGCCGAGGGGGATGCCGCGGCCGAAGTCGCGCACCGTCACCTCGGCCCCGGCGCGGGCGATCTCGACCCGCTGGCCGTGGCCCATGATGAACTCGTCGACGCTGTTGTCGACGACCTCCTTGAGCATGACGTAGATGCCGTCGGCCGGGTTGGAGCCGTCGCCGACCCGGCCGATGTACATGCCGGTGCGCAGCCGGATGTGCTCGAGCGCGTCCAGGGTCTGGATCGCCCCCTCGTCGTAGGTCGCCTGCTGCCGCGCCGCCGAGGTCCTGCCGCTCACGGCGCGGGAGTGTAGCAGCTGCGGCAGCCGCCGGGCCGGCCGGCGCCCCCTTTTGCCCCGGTCCTGGAGGTGCGTACACTCTGGGCATGACACCGACCACTCCGACCGTCGCCGGGGCGGCGCCCAGCCCCCGCGGGCAGGGGGCACGCCGACGGGCCTGGCCGGGCGCGGCGACCCTCCT
>CAYTJW010000603.1:0-4007 GCA_964438135.1 uncultured Thermoanaerobaculia bacterium | reverse complement strand
GAGCGGGTGCGCCGGGTCCTCGGCGACACCGCCCCGGCGGTGGTCGCCCACCGCGAGGGGCCGACCCTGGCGGTGATGGTGCAGGAGCTCGCCGCCGGCCCGGACGCGGGCGCCGAGCCGCCGGTCACCTTCCGGCGGCTCGTCTCGGACGACGGCCCGGACGACCTCACCGACCTGCTCGAGGCCGCCTTGGAGCGGGTCCTCGGCCGCACCCTGGCCCGCTTCTACCGCACCGCCGAGCTCGAGGTCGGCGACCTGCTCACCCTCTACGGCTTCACCGACGCCTGGAGCCGGCCCCAGTTCGGCTCGAGCGTCGCCGCCAAGGCCCGGGCCATCGCCGCGGCGAGCGGCCGCGAGCGGGTCGCGGACCTGCTCCCCGCCGGCCTCGGGCCCTGGCTCGAGCCGGAGGCGTTCTACCGCGACTGGCTGCCGGGCCGCGCCCTGGTGCGCGAGCACCTCGCCGGCACGGTCCACGGCGACCTCAACCTGGCCAACATGCTGGTCCTCCGGCGGGGCGCGGGGCTCGAGCGGGTCTGGGTGCTGGACTTCGGCCGCCTCGGCCGCCTCCCCAACCTGACCGACTTCGCCAAGGTGGAGAACGACCTCGCGTACATCGCCTGCGCCGTGGACGACCCGGCGGCCGAGGAGCGTGCCCTGCGCCTGCAGCAGGCGCGCCTCGCCACCCCCACCCTGCTCGCCGACCACCTGCCGGGCCTCGCCGCCACCCCGGCCGAGCGCCGCCACGCCCGCCTCGTCGCCGCCCTGCGCCGCCTCGCCGCCGCGACCGACCCGCGCGGCGAGGAGGCGATGGAGCTGTACCGGGTGGCGCTGCTGCGCTACGCCGCCCACACCCTCGGCTTCGACGAGCCCGGCCTCGCCCAGAAACGGCTCGCCCTGGCCGCCTGCGCCCGCCTCGCCTGCCTGGTCGCCGAGAGCGGCGGAGGTGGACCGTGAGCGGCCCGTTCCGGACCTCGGCCACCGACCCGCTGCGGGTCGACTGGCTGCCGGGCCTGGGCCCCGGCCGGGTCGGCCTGACCCTGGCGCCGGGCCGCAAGGGCTGGTCGACGGACGACCCGCGACCGTGGCAGCGCGACCTCTCGGCCGACCTCGACCGGCTGGTGCGCGACCTCGGGGTCGAAGTGCTGGTGTCGCTGGTCGAGGACTTCGAGCTCGACGCCTACGAGCTCGGCGACCTCTACGGCGAGGCCTCGGCCCGCGGCCTCGAGGTCTGGCGGCTGCCGATCGTGGACGGCTCGGTGCCTGACAGCCCGGCCCTGCTCGCCGACCTGGTGCGGCGCATCTCGGCCGCGGTCGACTCCGGCCGCACCCTGGTGGTGCACTGCATCGGCGGCCTCGGCCGCACCGGCACCGTCGCCGGCTGCCTGCTGGTCGAGCGCGGCGCGACCGCCGACGAGGCGCTGGCGACGCTCGCCGCGACCCGCGGCCCCCGCTGCCCCGAGAACGAGGCCCAGCGGCAGGTGATCCGGGGTCACGAGCGGGGGCGACGGCACGCTCGGCCGTAGCCCGACGCCAGCCTCGCCCGTCACCCCCTACGGCCAGGGCGGGGGCTCGGGCGGAGAGCCCTGCAGGCGCAGCTCCCGGCGGCCGGCGGGCTCGAGCGCCGGGGTCGATGGGTGCCACCCATCACGACCGTGACGAAGCCTGCCGCGGGCGGTCGAGCGATGTGCGGGATGTGATGGGTGGCACCTGCGCTGACGGGTGGCACCCGAGGGCGCCGGGCCTCAGGCGGCGACGCGCGAGCCTTCCCGGCGCGCGATCTCGATGATCGCGGTGGAGGAGTCGTTCTCCCACTGCTGCTCGCCGCACGGGATCGGCTCGATCCGGCTGTCGACCCTCGCCGCGACCCGCCACAGCAGCGCGACCTCGGCGAAGCCGTACGGCTGGTCGAAGCGCCGGGCGACGACCACCAGGTCGATGTCGCCGAGCGGCCCCCTGGCGCCCCTGGCGGTCGACCCGAAAACCACCGCGAACGCCGGCTCGAGGCCCTGCTCGGCCAGCGCCGCCAGGTATCGACGCACCGCGCTCACAGCGTCGCGGTCAACCACGTCAGCACCTCGAGCGCGCGCCCCATCAGCAGAAGCGCTTCATCCAGGGACGGCGGCGGTGGGCTCGCGTCGGGGTAACGCCCCGCCAGGCTGAATGCGTTCATCTCGGCCAGAGTGTCGGTTCGTGCGCTGTCGAGCGCCAGCTCGGCGATCTCGGCCAGCCGGACCAGGTTGTGCAGGCGCGGGGCGACGTCCCCGGTCCGCCGGCAGACGTGCGCTTTGAGCAGCTTCTCCAGCGCGAGGTGGGCGAAGAACAGCCCGTGGCGGACCGAGCCCCGCTCGACGAGGTGAATGGCGACAGCCCAGTCCTCCTCGGCCCCGCCGCGCCAGTACCCGACCCGCCGCTCGACGTCGATCACGCCACCCGACCCCAGCACCGAGTATACGCCGCGGCCGCGGGGGCTCGGGCGGGGAGCCCTGCAGGCGGGGCTCGAGGCGACCGGCCCGGGCCAACGCCGGCGTCCGGCAGGGCTCGCGGCCGGTGCCACTCATCACAACCTCCTGCACCGCTCCGGCACCCGACGCTGGCTCCTGACGGTTGTGATGGGTGGCACCGCGCCGCGTTTGTGGAGGCGGGCGTCCCGCCTGCCGGGTGGGGGCGTATGCAGCTCCTGGCTGCCCCTCCCAGCAGGCGAGACGACCGCCGCCACAACATTTTCGCGAGCCCTCGGGTCAGCCCTCGGAGCCTGGATTCGGCGAACGTCGCCGCCGGGCAACGACCCCGGCCAACAGGCGCCGGATCAGGGGGCGACGGCGGCCGGCCCCCCGGCCACCACCGAGCGTAGCATCTGCCGGCCGAGCCAGCCCGCTGGATGATGCGCCCCGGCCATCAGCCCCTCACGGCCACGCCTCGGGCGGGGGCGCTGCAGGCAGAGCCCCAGGCCGCCGGCCGCCGCCACCCGCCGCCCGGCCGGTCCTCCACCACCCGCGCCAACTCGGTCGCGGGCAGGGCGGTGACGCCGTCGGCGAGGGGGGGTCGCGTCGCCGGCGTGGACGACGAACCCGCGGCGGCAGCCGTTTCGGCTGCCGGGTGGGTGGGAGCGGCGACGCGCCTCGACCCCCACCCGGCAGGCGGGACGCCTGCCTCCACAATCGGGTCGGGCGAGGGGCCAGCGGCGGTGCGCGCCGGGAGAAGACCTGGGGCTGGAGCGCGCGGTAGGGGCCGTCCACGTCCACGTCTACGTCCACGTCCACGTCCACGTCCACGACGACGTGTCGGGGCAGCCCAGGGAACGCGAGTCGGGTGGGGAGACCTCGGTTCCCCGATGGCGCTCAGCCCTCCTCGACCACGATCCGGTCCCCATCCATGCTGCGCACCAGGGCCAGCGCCTCGACCTGGACGCCGAGGGGGGCGAGGGCCGCGCGGCCGCCCTCGAAGGTCTTCTCGATCAGGGCGCCGACCCCGACCACGGTGGCGCCGGCGGCCCGCGCCAGGCGGGCCAGGCCTGAGATGGTGGCGCCGGTGGCGAGGAAGTCGTCGACGATCAGCACCCGCTCGGCGGAGCCGAGGTACTCGGGCGACACCACCAGCTCGACCGAGCCGCCCTTGGTGTGGGACGGGCTCAGGGTCAGGAAGACCTCGTCGGGCATGGTCACCGGCCGGCTCTTGCGGGCGTAGACCACCGGCACGCCGAGGTGGAGGCCGGTGGCCACCGCCGGGGCGATGCCCGAGATCTCGGCGGTCAGGACCTTGGTCGGCCGGGTCGCGGCGAAGCGCCGCGCCAGCTCGCGGCCGCAGGCGTCCATCAGGCCCGGGTCGACCTGGTGGTTGACGAAGCCGTCGACCTTGAGGATGCCGCGGCCGAGGTTGCGGCCCTCGGCCAGGATCCGCTCTGTCAGGACGCTCATGGTGCCTCCCCGCGGGCGGGGTCGCGACCGGCCGCCCCGCCGCTCGACCACCAGTCTACGGCGTCCCGGGCCCGGTCGGCCGGGCGCGGGCCA
>CAYTJW010000602.1:0-4010 GCA_964438135.1 uncultured Thermoanaerobaculia bacterium | reverse complement strand
AAGCCCCACGCCTCCCGGCCGCCCGATCCGGACCCGAGCCGCCGCGAGTTCATCCGGGGAGGTGGGGCTGCGGTGGCCGCGACCGCGGCGCTGACCGCCCTCGGCGCCGCCGCGGCGTCGGGCGGTGAGGAGACGGCGGAGTGGGACGAGAGACCGGTCTCGACGGAGGCCGACGGCCGTCCCTGGCGCCGCCCGAACCTCCTCTTCCTCGTCACCGACCAGGAGCGCTCCCCGCAGCACTGGCCCGAGGGGTGGGCGGAGACCAACCTGCCCAACCGCAAACGGCTCGCCGACTGCGGGCTCACCTTCACCCGGCACTTCTGCAACGCCGCCATGTGCTCCCCCAGCCGGGCGACGCTGTTCACCGGCCTGTACGCGGCGCAGCACGGCGTGACCGAGGTCCTGCAGTACGGAGGCCCGAACGAGGACGGGACCCCGGGGCCGACCTCCCAGACGACCCTCCACCCGGGCTTCCAGAACCTCGGCAGGTTGCTCCGGGACGCCGGCTACGACGTGCAGTACCGGGGCAAGTGGCACCTGAGCAAGGACCCGACCGGGACCCTGGCGGTGCAGAGCCCCCGCGACCTCGAGCAGTACGGCTTTCAGGGTTGGGTGCCCCCCGAGGCGGGCACCGACCAGTCGGCGGCGGTGTTCGGCGGCGGGGACACCGACTACGACGCCCAGTTCGCCTCCCAGGCGGCGGCCTTCCTGAGCCGCGTCGACCCGCGCTCGCGCCGCCCCTTCGCCCTCTTCGTGTGCTTCGCGAACCCCCACGACCTCATGGGCTACCCGAGCACGTGGGACCAGCCCAGCTACAGCGACATCCCTCCCCACGAGGGCGCCAACAACTACGCCGCGAACGTCCCCGCCTGCTTCGAGCAGGGCGTCGACCTCCCCGAAACCGCCGACGAGCCCCCGCTCGACAACTTCAAGCCACCCGCCCAGGCGCGCTCCACGCTCGTGTGGGCCGCCGGGCTGGGGACGCTCCACTCTCACCAGATGCGGCTGAACTACGTCAACTTCTACGCCTTCGTGACCAGGGAGTCCGACCGGCACTTCGGGACGGTGCTCGACGCGTTGGAGGCCAACGGCGGCCTGCGGGACACGACGCTCGTCTTCGCGCTGTCCGACCACGGGGAGATGGGGCTGGCGCACGGCGGCATGCGCGAGAAGGCCTACAACGCCTACGAGGAGACGATCCGCGTGCCGCTGGTGATCTCCAACCCGAGGCTCTTCCCCGGGCCGGTCCGGACCCCGGCCCTGGCGTCGCTGGTCGACCTGATGCCCACCGTGGCCACGCTCGCGGGCGTCGGCGACCGGGGGCGGTACGAGCTCATGGGGCGGGACCTCACCCCGATCATCCAGGACGCCGTCGACCACCCGGAGGACCCCACGACGACGGTCCAGGACTCCGTCTACTTCACGACCGACGAGGTGCTGGGCGAGGCCATCGTCGGGCAGCCCAGCCACGTCGCCTGCCTGCGCGAGGCGAGGTGGAAGGTCGCCGAGTACTACGACCCGGAGGGCAGGGAGCCGTCCCAGTTCGAGCTGTACGACCTCTGCGACGACCCGTTCGAGCTGCACAACATGGGGCACCCCGACAACACCCGGTACTACGACCCCGTCAAGCTCGCCGAGATGGTGGCCAAGCTCCACCGGCGCATGGGCGAGGTCGAGCGCCACCCGCTCAGCGTGGCGGCGAGGGAGGCCGCCGGGCTGCGCCGGGGTCGGACCCCGCGGTAGGACCGGCGCCGGTGCCCGTGCCGTCCGTCCCCGCCCCGGGTGGCGCGCCGTGACGGGCGCTGCCGAGGGTCTGTCGCCCGCGGCGCCGGCCGCCTTCCAGGTCGTGGCGAAGCCTCGCGGCGCGGTCTGCAACCTGAGCTGCGCGTACTGCTACTACCTGCCCAAGGAGCGGCTCTACCCCGGCAGCAGCTCGCGCATGTCCGACCAGCTCCTGGAGAGCTTCGTCCGCCAGACCGTCGAGGCCCACCGCGCGCCCGAGGTCACCTTCACCTGGCAGGGCGGCGAGCCCACGCTGATGGGCCTCGACTTCTTCCGCCGGGCCGTGCGGCTCCAGCGCACGCACCGCCGGCCCGGCACGACGATCCACAACGCGCTCCAGACCAACGCGACGCTCCTCACCGACGAGTGGTGCCGGTTCCTGCGGGAGAACGGCTTCCTGGTCGGCGTCAGCCTCGACGGGCCCCGCTCCTGCCACGACCCGTACCGGGTCGACCGAGGGGGGGCGCCGACCTTCGACCGCGTCATGCGAGGCGTGGAGCTGCTCCGCGAGCACGGGGTGGAGTTCAACGTCCTCGCCTGCGTCCACGCCGCCAACGCGGCCCGCGGCCCCGAGGTCTACCGCTTCCTCCGCGACGAGGTCCGGGCGCCGATGGTGCAGCTCATCCCGGTCGTCGAGCGGGACGACGCAGGCGGGGTGACGGAGCGGTCCGTCACGGGGAAGCAGTACGGGGACTTCCTCGTCGCCGTCTTCGACGAGTGGGTGCGCCGCGACGTGGGCCGCTTCTTCGTCCAGCTGTTCGACGTCGCGCTCGGGGTCTGGCTCGGCCAGCCGTCGACGCTGTGCGTCTTCGCCGAGACCTGCGGCGATGCCCTGGCGCTGGAGCACACCGGCGACCTGTACTCGTGCGACCACTTCGTCGAGCCGCGCCACCGGCTGGGGAGCATCGCCCGGACGCCTCTCGCGGAGCTGGTCGGCTCGCCGGCGCAGCGGCGGTTCGGCCTCGACAAGCGTGACCGCCTGCCGCGCTACTGCCGCCAGTGCGAGGTCCGCTTCGCCTGCAACGGGGGCTGCCCGAAGGACCGTTTCCTGCTGACTCCCGACGGCGAGACGGGTCTCAACTCCCTGTGCGAGGGGCTCAAGGCGTTCTTCACCCACGTCGACCGACCCATGAGGGTCATGGCGGACCTGCTGCGACAGCGGCGCTCGCCGGCCGAGGTCATGTCCCTGCGGCCCTCCCCCGAGTAGCGGCCGGCTGCGTTGCCCGGCCGGCCAGCCGGCGGCACGCTGACGACGGGCTGCGGGGCGCCGGGGTCGGGAGGCGCCCTGGTGGGCGATCGTGGGGGGGGGCGAGGGCGCCCGAGCTGGGGTAGACTGCTCTGGGGGAGGGCAGCGCGATGGCCGGACGATGCGCACTCGTGGTGGTGGTGGCGGCGGCTCTGGTCGCGGTCGGCTCAGGTTGCACGGTCAACCCGGTGACTGGCCAGTCCCAGCTCGACCTGATGGGCGAGGGGCAGGAGGTGGCGCTGGGGGCGCAGCTCTACCCCCGCTACACCCAGTCCTCGTTGGGCGAGGTGGCGGACCCGGCGCTGCAGTCCTACGTCGACCAGGTGGTCAAGGGGCTGGCGACGGTGAGCCACCGGCCGGCGCTCGACTACCGGTGCAACGCCGTCAACGAGCCGGCGGTCAACGCCTACGCCCTGCCCGGGGGCAAGATCTCGATCACCCGCGGCCTGCTCGCCCGCCTCGACAGCGAGGACGCGCTGGCGGCGGTGCTGGCGCACGAGACCGGCCACGTCACCGCCCGCCACTCGGCCCAGCAGTACACCCGCGCCGTCCTCGCCCAGGCGGCGGTGGTCGGCGCCGGCCTGTACATGGAGAGCCAGGGCACCGAGCACCGCGACCTCTACACGATGGGCGGGCTGGTCGGCGCCCAGCTGCTGCTGGCCCGCTACTCGCGCGAGCAGGAGCGGCAGGCGGACGCGCTCGGCCTCGGTTACGCGGTGGCTGCCGGCTACAACCCGAGCGGCATGATCGAGGTCATGGAGGTGCTGTCCGGGCTCGGCCGCAGCAAGCCCAACATCGTCGAGCGGATGCTCGCCAGCCACCCGCTGACGGAGGAGCGGATCGCCACCGCCCGGGCAGCGGTGGCGGCCCAGCCGGCCGACGTCGCCGGCCGGCCACACCGCACGGCGGCGTTCCTCGAGCGGACCCGCACGGTGCGGGCCGAGCGACCGGCCTACGACCGCCTCGACGAGGCGCGCCGCCT
>CAYTJW010000601.1:0-4012 GCA_964438135.1 uncultured Thermoanaerobaculia bacterium | reverse complement strand
CGCTAGGGAGCCCCTTCGTCCTCTCCGCGTCCGCCCCTCGCGCGCGGCGAGCCAGGCGGCAAACGTGTCGAGGCCGGCGAAGGGCGAGCCGCCCTGCCACAGCAGCGGCGCGGTGAGGTTCAGGCGGCCGCTGGACAGGACCAGGTCGACGACGCGGCTCAGGCGGTGGAGGCGCTGCAGCGTGGCGAAGTCGAGGTCGGGGGTGGCCAGGACCTCGTGCGGCGGGTTGGGGTCGAAGACCAGGCCCCAGCTCGCGCCGGCGGCGGCGACGCGGGTGCCGCGCAGCCGCTTGAGCACCCCGAGCTGGACCTCGTGCGGGCCGAGCCCGACCAGGCGGTCGAGGTCCGCGGCCACCCCGGCCAGGGTCTGGCCGGGCAGGCCGACGAGCAGGTCGGCGTGGACGTGGGCGCCGGTCTCCCGGCGCAGGAAGCGGAGCGTCTCCTCGACCCGGGCCGGGTCCTGGCGGCGGCCGACCCGCGCCGCCAGGGCGGGGTCGAAGGTCTGCACTCCGACCTCGAGGTGAACCGCCCCGGGCGGGAAGGCGGCGAGGACCGCGCGCAGGCGCGGGGTGAGTCGCCGGGGGGTGAGCTCGAGGTGCAGGAACAGGCCGTCGTCGGCGCGGTCGAGGAAGAAGGCGAGGAGGCGGTCGGACGCGGCCAGGTGGATGCTGCGGTCGACCAGGCGGAAGTGGCGCAGGCCGCGCCGCCAGAGGCGGTCGAGGGCGGCCACCACCCGGTCGGAGCGGAAGCGCCGGACGCGCGGGGAGAGGGCGGCCAGGCAGAAGTCGCAGCCGTCCGGGCAGCCGCGCGTGGACTCGAGGTAGACGGCGCGGCGGTTGAGGTCGGAGTCGGCGTAGGGGCCGTCGGCGACCTCGAGGCGGGCCAGGGCGGGCGGCGGGGCGTCGACCACCCCCCGCGCCGGCGGCCGGCCGGCGACGACCGCCAGGCACAGATCGCGGAACGCGACCTCGCCCTCGCCGCGGACCACCCAGTCAGCCAGGCCGGCGAGGGGCAGGCCGTCGAGCGAGAAGCTGACCTCGGGCCCGCCCAGGACCAGCGGCAGGTCGGGCCGGACGGCCTTGAGCACATGGGCCAGGTCGGCGGCGGCGCGGACGTTCCAGACGTAGACGCCGAGGCCGACCAGCAGCGGGTCGAGGTCGAGGATCCGCTCCGCCACGTCGGCCGGGCGCTCGTCGAGGGAGGCCTCGTGGAGCACCGCCCGGCCGGCGAGCGGGCCGAGGTTGGCGGCGAGCGAGCGCAGGCCGAGCGAGGTGTGGGTCCAGCGGGCGTTGAGGGTGGCGAGGACGATCGGGCGGAGCGTCATGCGCCGAGGATAGCTCGGTTCGCCGCCAGGGGTGCTGGTCGCCACCCGGCCCCGTGCCCGCTACTCGCGACTCGCCACTCGCCCCTCGCCCCTCACTCCGCGTACCGCCGCACCATGGCCGCGATGGCCTCCCGGCACACCGGGCAGAAGGGCCGCACGTTCTTGGTGAACATGATGCAGTCGAGGGCCGGCCGGAAGAGCCCGGTCGAGGTGTAGCCGGCGCCCTCGAAGGCGCCCACCGTGGCCGCGGCCGGGGAGGCGGCGAGCAGGGCCGACACCTGCTCCGCGTTCTGCCGCGACCGCTCCTCGGCGCGGGCCTCCAGCGCCTCGACCTCGGCCGCCGGCGCCCCGGCCCGGGCGGTGGAGGCGATGCGCCGGTTGAGCTCCTCCCGCTCCTTCTGGTAGGCCATGTCGAGCTGCTCGAACTCGAGCTTCGCCCAGGGCGTCGGCAGGGGCGTGTCGCGGGCGACCAGGTGGCGCCACTTGAGCGCGGCGGGGTCGAGCAGGGCGGTGATGTTGGGCTCGGGCGGCTCCACCCCGCGCGGGTAGAGCTCGTTGTAAGCGGTGGCCGAGGTGTAGTACTCGTCGGCCAGGCCGGCGAAGGAGTGGCCGAGCTCGTGCACCAGCAGGTAGTCGCTCCACTGGTTGTGGGCGGTGAAGACCGCGAACAGGCCGTAGATGCCGCCGCCGCCGTAGCGGGTGTGGTTGACCATGAGGACGAGGGCGTCGTAGGGCACCGCCGCGGCGGCGTCGCGCACCGCCCGGTTGTCCTCGGTCAGCAGGTAGCGCTCGGAGCCGAGGGAGTCGAAGCTGGCGCCGAGCGCGGTCCGCCGCCAGCGGCCCTTGCCGGGCTCGTCGCAGCCGCTCTCGGCGGACGGCACCAGCACGCCGCGGACGCTGATCCGGGGGGCGAGGGTGGCGTAGGGCTCGAAGCCGAGCAGGGTGGCGGTGAAGCGCTCGAGGTCGGCGCGGAACGCGGCCTCCTCGGCGGCGGTGTAGCCCTCGCCGAGGACGGCCAGGTCGAGGCAGGCGTGGGGGTCGCCGCACGAGCGCTGCTCGACCACCACCGCCCCCGGCGCCGGTCGCTCGCGGGAGATCGCGGGGTCGGCCGGGTCGATCTCGAACGACCCGACCTCGGTCGTGGCCCCGCCACGCTCGCGGGCCTCGACCAGCAGTCGGAAGGGGCGGCGGGGGCAGGGCAGGAGCACGCTCTCGGCGAAGGCGCGGCGCGCGCCGCGCGCCGCGACGTCGGTCGTGCGGTACTCGCCGAAGTAGCTGTCGAAGCCCTGCTCGAACAGGACCTCGCCGGTCGCGGCGTCGAGCGCCCGGGCCCGGTAGCGGCCGTAGGGGAAGGGGTCGACGAGGACCTTCGTGCTGCCGGCCCACGGCCCCTGCCGGAAGGCGCGGTCGAGCGTGAAGAGCTCCTCGGTCGCGTTGCCGACGTGGACCAGGTCGACGCGCAGGGTCTCGTCCGTGAAGTTGCGGGCGAAGGCGGCTGCGGAATCGACCTCGCCCGCCCCGGCCACGGCCGCGCCGCCCACGACCAGGGCACCGATCAGCACCACGTGACGGAGCATGGCCACCTCCGCCGACAGGGTAACCCTTCCCGAGCGCGCCGCGTAATGGCACCATGGTCTCGATGCGCCGCGCGTCGCGGGTGGCGGTTCTCGGCTGGCTGCTGGTGGTTGCGGCCGGCTCGGCCGCCGCCCGGCCGCCGACCGCGTGCCACGGCCGGCAGGCGTGGGAGGCGGCGGTGGCGGCGCTCGGGCTCGACCTCGAGGAGGCGATCTACCCGTTCGCCACCAACCCGGAGATGGACGCGTGGATCGCCGACTTCGACCGTCGCTTCGGCCGGATGGAGGGCACCGAGCGCCTCCGCCGCCTGCAGCAGGTCCTGTTCGACCCGGGGCAGTTCCCGTTCGCCTACGACCAGGCGGTGACGCTCACCGCCGCCGAGGCGTTCGCCCAGCGCCGCGGCAACTGCATGGCGTTCACCGTCCTGTTCGTGGCGCTGTCGCGCGGGCTGGGCCTCGACACCTTCCTGGTGGCGGTGTCGCGGCCGCCGGAGGTCGAGCGCCAGGCCGACCTGGTGGTGGTCAACCGGCACGTCGTCGCGGGGTACAGCCACGCCGGCCAGCTCTACCTCTACGACTTCTACGTCACCTCCGAGGTGCCCTACGTCAGCCACCGCCTGATCGACGACGTCAAGGCCAGCGCCATGTTCCACACCAACCTGGGCGGGGCGGCGGTCCGCGACGGCGACCTCGCGACCGCCCGCCGCCACCTGGAGCTCGCGTCCCGGCTCGACCCGGGCCTGGCGTCGGCGTGGGTCAACCTGGGCGTGGTGCGCTTCCGCAGCGGCGAGCCGGAGGGGGCCCTGGCCGCCTACGAGGCCGCGCTCAAGGCCGACCCCGACCACCCCTCGGCCCTCACCAACATGGCCTACGTCTACCGCCAGCAGGGCCTCGAGGAGGAGGCCGAGAACGCGCTCCGAGCCGCTGCCGCCGGCCGTTCCAGCCCGTTCACCCTGATCGCCCTGGCCGACGTGGAGATGACCCGCGGCAACCTCGACCGGGCGCGGGGCTACCTCTACCGCGCCCGGCGCATGGCCGGCCGCGAGCCGGAGGTGCACGACGCGCTCGCCCGGCTCGAGCAGCGGGCCGGGGACGCGCTCGCCGCCACCCGCCAC
>CAYTJW010000600.1:0-4015 GCA_964438135.1 uncultured Thermoanaerobaculia bacterium | reverse complement strand
TCGACGCGAGCGTCAAGGTCGAGCCGGAGGACGGACCCGGCCTCGAGCGGCTGGCGCGCTACCTCTTGCGGCCCCCGGTCAGCCTCGAGCGGATGCGCTGGGAGCCGGGCTCCGACGAGGTCGCCTACCGCCGCAAGACGAGGGACGGCCAGCCGGGCGCGGTGGAGCTCCTCGACCCGCTCGACTTCCTGGCGCGCGTCATCGCCCACGTCCCCCAGCCCAGGCTCCACACCGTGCGCTACGTAGGCCACTACTCGAACCGCTCGCGCGGTCGGAGGCTCAAGGGCCGGGACGCCAAGCTCGACACCACACCAGCACGCGACGAGCCCGACGACCTGACCCCCGCGGAGCGCCGCGCGCGGCGGCGTGCCTGGGCGCAGCTCCTGCGAAGGGTGTACGAGATCTCCCCGCTGACGTGCCCCAAGTGCGGGACCGTGATGAAGATCATCAGCGTCATCCTCGACCCTGCCGTGATCAAGAGGATCCTCGACCACCTCCGCAAGAAGAAGGAGGCCGGCCCCAGGCCCCCGCCAGACGAGCAGAGCTCGCTCGCAGCCGCATCCTGACCCACCACCGGCGCCGCGGCTCGAGCCCAGGCCCAGGCAGAGACCTGCCCGCCGCCCGCCCCCCTCGGTCTTGAGCCCGGGCCTGGGGAGGAGGTTGGAGGCCTCGTCGGTCACCGAGCCCCCTCTTCCGGTCGCCATCCACTCCCCAGCAGCCCCCTTCCTGGCCCACACCGGTCACTTGTTCCCCGTTCAAGGCGGTAGTAGCCTCAACCCGTGGGAAAGGAATAACCTATCCCTCACCGGGCAGCGAGCGCTGGGTCGAGATCGCGGGCGCCCTGTACGACTCCGTGGTCAACCTGGTCGACGAGGAGATCCGCCTCCTCTTCGAGCAGGTCCCCGCCCTCGACACCTGCCTGACCGTCGTCACCTCGGACCACGGCGAGGAGCTGCACGAGCGGGGCCGCTTCGGCCACGGCCTCAACCTCTACAACGAGACGCTGCGCATCCCGCTCCTCATCCGCTGGCCCTCGCGGCGCGCGAGCACGTGCAGCGACCCGGTCAGCCTGGTCGACGTCGTGCCGACGATCGTCGCCGCGCTCGGCGGGGAGCCGACGCCGGCCTGGCAGGGCACCCCCCTGACGGAGCTCGCGGGGGCCGCACCACGGGGAGCCTCGGGCGAGGTCCTCGCCCACCTCCACCGCCACCCCGGCCGTCACCTCGAGGCCATCGTCGGCCCGCGCTGGAAGCTCGTCCTCGCCCCCGAGCTCGACCGCGTCGAGCTCTACGACCTCGCCAGCACAGCCGGCGAGGGTCAGGAGCTGGCCGCGGCGCACCCCGAGGTCCTCGCGCAGCTCCGCCGCCGGCTCGAGGAGCAAGTCCAGGAGCTCGCCGGCGCCACCGAGGCGACCGCGCTCGGCGTCGTCGACCCCGAGCAGGTCGAGCAGCTGCGCGAGCTCGGCTACCTGGAGCCCGGGAGCTGACCCGAGGCGGCGGGCCACCACCCCACAGCCTCAGCCACAGGTCGACGGCCTGCCGGTTCTCGCGCAGGCGCTCAGCGTGCAAGATGCCCACACGCTCGGCGAGCCGCGAGCGCGAGAGACGGGCCTGTTCGACAGCCCTGTCAGGTAGGACGGCTGTGGTGCAAACCCGAGCATCTTCGACCTCACCGTTGTCGTCATGCAGGTGATTGGGGCCACCGACAGCCACCGTGATCGCCACCGGAGCGCCTGGCCGCTCTCGGCGGCTTCACGACGGGGCATGGCACCGAAGTGGCAGCCGGTGGCGCTCTCCGCGCAGCCGGCTCCTACCCGGCGCGAATCGTGGCGCCCCGCCCGAGACCGCCCACCGGACGCCGGAGCCGCAGCAGCCCCTCGGGCTTCCGGGGCCCCCACGCATCCGACCGGTGCGCCATGCCCGCACCGGGCTCGGAGATCGCTCGCCGGCGGCCCGGGGCCCGGCCTCCCGCCTCGGGTCGGCCGGACCCACCCTCTGCTATCGCTGCACCGAGATCCACGCTTCGGTGGTCCCGCTCTCGAACCCGTCGCGGAAGATCACGGCGCCCGGCAGCACGTCGTCGAGGTTGAGGAGGAAGAGGTCGGAGCTGCCGGCGTACGGGTCCAGCGGCGACTGGCCGGCGTCTCCGTTCCAGGTCCCCCCCGACAGCCCGGCCACGACCAGGTCGTGGCCAGTGGTCACCACGACCTCCTCCGCAGACTCCGAGCCGGTACCGCCGTAGAAGGTGTGCCACAGGTAGCCGCCGTCGGCCGCGAGCGCCAGCACCGCGATGTCCATGGTGCCCGAAAACGCGTGCAAAGGAGAGGTGTTGCCGTCGCCGCGCCAGCTCGCGTAGCTGTCGCCCACGACGTACACCGCGGCGCCGTCGGTCGCGACGCCAAACGAGTTGTCGTAGGTCCCGCTGCCGTAGAAGGTGTGCCACTCGTAGGCGCCGCCGGGGCCGAGCTTGAGCAGCGTGTGGTCCGCGTTCGGCGGGGTGTGCGCGTGCAGAGGGGGGGCGCCGCCGTCGCCGAGCCAGCTCGCGGTGCTCGCCCCGACCACGTAGGTCGACCCGGCGCCGTCGACCGCGACCCCGAGAGCGTCCCCCCCCTCGTAGAAGGTGTGCCAGAGATAGGCGCCGGCCTCGGTCAGCTCGAGCACCGAGAGGTTGCTGTGGGAAGAGTTGGTGAACGGGTGGAGGGGCGCCGCCCCCCCGTCGCCGAGCCACCCCCCGTACGAGTAGCCGACCACGGTGACGGTCGTGCCGTCAGGAGCGACCGCCGCCGCCGTCGCGCTCCCGGCGTAAGAGCTCGACCCGTAGAAGGTGTGCCAACGGTAGTCCCCGGCCGAGCTGAGCGCGAGCACGGTCCAGTCCCTCGACGGCCCGCTGAACGGGTGCAGCGGGCTCTCGCCGCTCGGCCCCACCCAGCTCGAGGGGCTCTCGCCGACGACGTAGCAGTTTCCAGCCTCGTCCACGGCCAGGCACCCCTCCTCCATCCCCCCGACCGGGCCGTAGAAGGTGTGCCACTCGTACTCGCCGTCGCTGGCGAGCTTGAGCACGAAGAAGGCGCCCTCGCCGCTGTGGGGATTGAGGGGCGGGACGCCGCCGTCGCCGAGCCAGCTGCTCGGCGCGTAGCCGGCGACGTAGACACCGCCGTGGCGGTCGACCGCGATGCCGTAGGTCTCGTTCGACGTCGAGGCGCTGCCGTAGAACGTGTGCCACAGGTAGCTGCCGTCGCGGTCGAGCTTCGCGACGACCACGTCGTAGTAGAAGTCCGAGCTGTGGGCGTGGAGCGGCAGCTCTCCTGCCGGGCCGAGCCAGCTCTTCGACCCGCCGGCGAGGAACAGCGCGCCCCGGGCGTCCATGGCGACCAAACCACCGATCTCACCCCCGGTCGCGCCCAGGAACGTGTGCCAGTCGTAGGTCGCCGGCGGCGACTGCGCCGCCGCGGCGGCGACGTCTTGCGCCGGCAGCACTGCCGCACCGGCGCACGCCCCCAGCACCAACGCCACCAGGCCGGGAGACCCGGCGAACCAACCTCTTCCCTGCCCCTTCGAGCTCATGGAACCTCCCTGCCAGCCCCCTCGGCCAGCGGCCCCGTGCTCACGGTCGCCCCCCTGCGCGTCGTCTCGTGCCCGGTCGACAGGCCTACCTGGACGGTAGCTCCAAGCACAGGGTAGCGCTACGCGGCTGCGGAGGCAACGAGGGGCACAGGGCTGCGTCAGGTGGTCGAGGCGTGCTGCAGATGGGCGGAAGGAGCGACCGCCGCAGGGCGCGCGGCTCCTCGCTGGGATCGACACGCAGCTCGAGCAGACGAGACGGATGATGGTGTCCGCCACCCCGGCCTCGGCGACGGACCATGTGGCCCTCATGCCGGTCCCCGGTGCCGGCTACACACTGGACAGACGTCCGGAGGTCCCCCACCTGCATGGGCTGGCGCCGCGCGGCGGGTGGGACGGGGACGGCGCCTGGGTGAGCGTCCCCTTCGTCGACCCGGGCGTCGCCGAGCGTCTCT
>CAYTJW010000599.1:0-4029 GCA_964438135.1 uncultured Thermoanaerobaculia bacterium | reverse complement strand
CAGGCCTGGGCCGCGACCGCACCGGCGCCCTGAGCGATCCCCCGTGGCCGACCGGCCCGCGCTCCCCGCTGGCGGCCCGGGTGGCAGACCGGGCGCCGTGGTCAGCGCGCGCCGGCGAGGTCTCCCGCCAGGCGCCGCTCCACCTCCCGGGGGTGGAAGCGGAACTGCTCGGCCTCGAGGATGTCGCTCACGACCCGGCGGTACAGCTCCTGCCGGGAGCGCTCGAGGTAGTCGCGGCGGACCTGGCCCTCGACCTGCGCCAGGTCGAGAGGGCGCGGCTCGTCGCGCGCGACGACCTGGACCAGCAGCAGCCGCTGGTTGAGCTGGAAGACCACGGAGTACCCCGGCCCGAGCATGGCGAGCAGGTAGTGCCGCACCTTGGGGTCGAAGCCCGCCAGCTCGTCCGACGACACCCAGCCGTGATCCGTCACCCGGCCCTGCACTCGCGCCGCCGCCTGCCCCAGGGTCACCCGCCCCGCCTCCAGCTCGCGCCGCAGGCCCTCCAGCGCCGCGACCTGGCGCCCGGGGTCGGCGCCGAGCGGGGCGTCGAGGGACCGCAGGTGGAGGCGCAGGCGGCTCTGGTAGAGGAAGGCGTTGTCCTCGAAGAACCGCCTCACGTCGCCCGGCGCGGCGTCGACCAGCGCCGCCATCCTCCGCTCGGCCTCCTGCTGCCGGAGACGCTCGGCGGAGAGGTGTCGGCTGACGGCCGCGATGGCGTCGGCGCGCAGCTCCGGGAAGCCCTCGCCCGCGGCCTCGAGGTAGAGCAGCTGGGCGAGGACGAGGCGGCGGTAGAGCCGGCTCACCTCGTGCTCGGGCCGCAGCGGCGGCGGCTGACCCTGGCGGTGCTCCGCCAGCTCCTGCCGCAGCTCCGCCAC
The DNA here is from genome assembly GCA_964438135.1 of uncultured Thermoanaerobaculia bacterium. Lineage (GTDB taxonomy): Bacteria > Acidobacteriota > Thermoanaerobaculia > Thermoanaerobaculales > Sulfomarinibacteraceae > CAYTJW01. The sequence continues at coordinate 3,154 of CAYTJW010000599.1, read as the reverse complement.
GGTCCAGCTCAGACCGTCGACCTCGAGGACGACCTCGCCGTCGCCGCCTCGCCCGGCCTGCTCGAGGCCCGCCCGGTCGAGGACACGGCTGCCGGGGGGGAGCGGCTGGCCCGCGACCGCCTCCTCGAGGGCCGCCAGCACCCGCTCCTCGCGCAGCTCGCGGACGATCCGCAGGCGGACGTCGTCGAGCTCGAAGTCCTGCTCCTCGACCACCTCGGTGGCCCGGAACAGGAAGGCCCCGTCCGCCGTCGACAGCGGGGCGCTGACCTCCCCCTCGGCGAGCGCGAACACCACCGCCTCGAGCTCTGGCGGCAGCTTGCCCCGCGGGACCACGCCCAGCCGCCCGCCCATGGCGCGGGTCTCGGAGTGGGAGTGCTCGCGGGCCAGGGCGGCGAAGCTGGCGCCGGCCAGGAGCTGCTGCCGCAGCGACTCGACGAAGGCGACGGTGACCTCCGGGTGGGCCGGGTCCTGGTGGCGCCGGAAGATGTGCCACACCGTTCGCCGCGCCGGCTGGTGGAACAGCTCGCGGTGGGCGTCGTAGTAGGACCGCACCTCCGCCTCCGCCACCTCGGGGTCGACGCGGACCTTCTCCAGCGCGTAGACCTCGGCCACCGCCAGGCGACGGTACTTCTCGCGCGTGGCCGCGAGGCCGGCGGGGTCCTCGGTGGCAGCGCCGGCACCCCGCTCCAGCGCCCTCTCCACCACCACCTCCTCGGCGACCCGCCGGAAGGCGTCGACCAGCGCCTCCCGAGAGCCGCTCACCTCGCCCGCCGCCGTCAGACCCCGCAGCCGCTGCTCGACCTCGAGTGCCGTCACCGGCCCGCTCCGGCAGCTGGCGACGACGCCGGCCGCGGGCTCCGCGACCTCGTCCCGCCGGCAGCCCGCCGCCCCCGCCACCGCGAGCGTCAGGAGCAGCCCGGCGACCGGCGCCCTCACTGCCCCCCCACCAGCTCGACCGCGTGGCGCCGGGTCTCGGGGTCGGCGCACCGCTGCTCCAGCGCGGCCCGCGCCGCTCGCGCCCGGTCCGGCTCGTCGAGAGCAACGTACATGGCGACCATGGCCAGGTGCGCCCTGCAGTACCCCGGGTCGAGCTCGAGGGCACGGTCGAGCGGGCCTGCCGCCTCGCCGTAGCGACCCTCCTTGAGGAGCAGGGTGGCGAGGTTGAGGTGGGCAGCCGGGTCGAGGGGCGTCTGGGCGACCAGGCGGCGCAGCTCCGCCTCCGCCTCCGGGCCACGGCCGGACTCCGCCAGCCGCACCGCCAGGCTGCGGCGGGCGCGGAGGTGGCCTGGGTCGGCCACGAGCGCGGCCCGGAGCTCGCTCTCGTGCTGCTCGGGGTCCCCGAGCGCGGCCCGCATCTCGCCCAGCAGGTAGTGGGCGTCGGCCGAGGGGCGCTGCCCCACCACCCGCCGCGCCAGCGCCTCGGCCCGCGGCCGCGCGCCGGCCGAGAACAGCGCCTGCGCCAGCTGCAGGTAGACGGCGTCGTTCTGGGCCGTGACCGGCCCCTCCTCGGCCACCGCCGCCGCCTGGTCGAGCCGACCCAGCCCCGACAGCGCCACCACCAGCAGCGACCGGTAGAAGGGGTTCCCGGGCTCGCTCGCCACCAGCTCCAGCGCCAGGTCGCGGCCGCGCAGGGAGTCGCCCAGCTCCAGCGCCTGCTTGCAGGCGCTCCAGCGGCTGACGTTGGCGATGTGCTGCTGGGGCGGGTCGCCGGCCGACGTCAGGGCTTCCTCGACCCACCCCGCGTCGTCGCCCTCGCCCGACAGGTAGCCGAGGGCCGCCAGGCGGTCGCGCGTGTCGGCGTCCACCTCGACCACCGCCGCCCGGGCGGTCGGCCGCGCGTGGCGGCCGACGAGCCCGACGAGCTCGGCGCGGAGGCGGTCGGCGCCCCCGCCGGGGGCCAGGTTGACGAGCTCCCCCGGGTCGCGGTCGAGGGCGAACAGCTCCTGCCGGGGGCCGTGGATGTACTTGTGCTGCCCGGAGTACACGGCGCGCAGCTCCCCCCAGCCGTACGACAGACGCGGCGACAGGGTCTCCGCGTAGTACGTCCCGCCCTCGTCGCCGCCCCCGGCGCGGCCGCTCATCGCCTTCACCAGGGACCTCCCGCTCACCTCCGCCGGCGGCTCGACGCCGAGCAGCTCGAGCAGGGTCGGCATGAGGTCGACCGTGCCGACCCGCTCGCGGACGCGACGCCCCCCGGGCTGACCGGGCACCCGGATGACCAGGGGCACCCGCAGGGTGGCGTCGTACAGGAGCATGGAGTGGGTCTCCTCGCCGTGCTCGCCCAGCCCCTCGCCGTGGTCGCCGACCACGGCGACCACGGTCCGACCGGCGACCCCCTGCCGCTCGAGCTCCGCCAGGAGCACGCCCAGCGCCCGGTCGACGTAGGCGATCTCGCCCTGGTAGAGGTCGTGCGCGAACAGCTCCGAGAAGGGGGGAGGGGGGAGGTAGGGCTGGTGCGGGTCCCAGTAGTGCACCCAGGCGAAGAACGGGCGCCGGGCGTTCTCCCGCAACCACGGCAGGATGGCCTCGTTGACCCGGACCGCCGAGCGCTCCTCGAAGAACATCCGCCGCGCGGGCACGCGGTTGCCGCGCTCGTCCTCCTGGCCGACGGTGACGTGGTCGTCGTAGAGGTCGAACCCCTGGTCGACCCCCCACTCCCGGGTCAGCGGGAACGCCCCGACCGCGGCCCCGGTGACGTAGCCCTGGCCCTTCAGCACCTCGGCCAGGGTCACGGCGGCCGGCGGGAGCCTGAACCGGCCGTTGTCGCGGACGCCGTGGGCCTGGGGGTAGGTGCCGGTGAAGATGGTCGAGTGGGACGGGGTGGTGATCGGCACCGCGCTCAGGCAGCTCTCGAACAGCGTTCCCTCCGCCGCCAGGCGGTCCAGGGTCGGGGTGCGGGCCGCGGCGCAGCCGTAGCAGCCGAGGCGGTCGGCGCGGGTGGTGTCGAGGGTCACCACCAGCAGGTTGGGGCGCGGGCCCGGGGCGCACGCGGCGGCGGCGAGGGCCGCCCCGGCGGCCAACAGCCGCACCGTCACCCGCCTCACGGCGCCACCATGCGGATCGCCTGCTCGGCCAGGATCATGCCGCGCACCGTGTCGCCGGCCTGGCGGCGGGCGCGGGCCAGCAGGCTGGCGCGGATGAGGGGGCTGGCCTG
>CAYTJW010000598.1:0-4030 GCA_964438135.1 uncultured Thermoanaerobaculia bacterium | reverse complement strand
GCGGTTGTTGGCGGCGGCCTCCTGGTTGTTGTGGCGCGGGCGTCAGTGCCCGGCAGGGACAGTGTGGGGCTCTCGTCTGTCAGCTGGGGTCACGCACGCCGCACCTCCACCGCGGACCTGTTCGTGTCTTCTCGATGGCCCTCGCCCGAGAACCGACGTCAGCGGGTCGCGAGAGCACGCGGAATATCGTAGACTCCCAGCAGCGGCGATCGTATGCATCTGGCGTCGGTGTCCTGCGGAGCAGTTCCATGGAAGGCTACGTAGCGGTCACACACCAGGACTGGTTCGACTTCCTGGCCCGTCGGCGGCAGTGGGACGAAGTCAACTTTTGGACACCCTCCGACCACTATGCGTTTCGCGGAACGTCGGGAGCGCCGTTTCTTTTCAAACTCAAGGCGCCACGGAACGCGATCGGCGGCTTCGGGATCTACACGAGATTCGAACCGTTACCGGAGTGGCTGGCGTGGGAGTGCTTCGCCGAAGGTAACGGTGCATCGTCGTTCGACGAGATGGCCGCACGCCTCAGCGCGATTCGCGAGCGGAACAAGATGGCTCCCCAGCCTGGGAAGGCGCAGATCGGCTGCATCCTGCTCTCGCAGGCGGTATTCTTTCCGCGCGAGATGTGGATCCCCCAGCCCGTTGACTGGCCTCGTCAGAACCTCCGATACAAGCGCTACGACCTCAACGTTGGGGAGGGCCGACGTGTGTGGGACGCGTGCCTTGACAGGGCCGCGGTTCTCGCAGACCAAAGGTCTGGCGTCGGAGCAGAAATACCTCTGTTCGTTCGCGAACAGAGCCGCTTTGGGGAGCCGGTGCTGACGCTCCCCCGGCTGGGGCAGGGCATCTTTCGCGCGGCAGTGACTGGTGCGTACCGCCGATCGTGCGCCATCACGGGAGAGCACTCGTTGCCGGCGCTCGATGCGGCCCACATCGTGCCCTTCACGCGAGGCGGTGAACACCAAGTTAGTAACGGCATCCTGCTCCGTTCGGACGTCCACCGGCTCTTCGACAAGGGGTACGTTACCGTGATGCCGTCCGGCCGTATCGAGGTCAGCCAGCGCCTGAAGGCCGACTTCGAGAACGGCCGAAGCTACTACCCATTCCACGGCAAGGAACTTCTGGTAAGGCCGGATTCGATCTCCGAATGGCCAGACCCGGCCAGGCTCAAGTGGCACAACGAACACGTCTTCTTGGGCTGAGAGGAGACATGGCCGCTGACATTGACGCGCGAGTTCGCACTGCGGTCTTCGAGTTTCTTGCCCGGGAAACGAGAGCCGCCGGAACGGACGTGCTTCCACGAACCACCCTGGCGACCGGCTTCGAGTTCCTTGGACATCGTGTTTGCCTGATCGGTCCGCAAGGCATTTTCAAGCCCGCCATTCTTCCAGAAATGCCGATCAGCATCACGACGGTCGCTGCAACTGAAGGGATGGATGCTCCGTACCATGACGTCATCGGCAGCGACGGGCTGATGCGGTACTGCTACAGAGGGACGGATCCGTTTCACCACGAGAACGTCGGACTGCGACTGGCCAAGGAACGACAAGTTCCGCTGGTGTATTTTCACGGGGTCGTTCCCGGCAGGTATTTCGCAGTATGGCCCGTGTACGTTGTCGGTGAGTCAAGGAATGACCTGTCCTTCACCGTCAATGTGGACGATCGGCGCCTGGCTGCGGCCGATAGCCAGGATTGGAACACGCACGAGACGCAGGGGCGCCGCCGCTACATCACGCGGCAGGTGCAGCAGCGATTGCACCAGGAAGGATTCCGGCAGAAGGTGCTGGCGGCGTATCGACAGCATTGCGCGATATGCAGGCTGCGGCATGTGGAGCTTCTGGAGGCCGCGCATATCCTGCCGGATAGTCACCCTCAGGGGCTGCCGATCGTCTCCAACGGCCTGGCGCTGTGCAAGCTGCACCACGCAGCATTTGACCTGAACATCGTGGGGATCCACCCTGACTACCGCGTCATCATCAGGGCCGATGTGCTCGAGGAGGTCGACGGGCCGATGCTGGAACATGGGCTCCAGGGATTCCACGACACTCGACTCTGGACGCCAGGCAGACTGGACCTTCGGCCGAACCCTGCGTTCCTCGAAGAGCGGTTCGCGCAGTTCAAGAAGGCGAGCTGAGGATCGCCCGGAGTCGGTCGGGCTTCGACAAAGTGAACTCGCCAGGGGCTACCCAGAGCTGTGCCCCAGCAGCCAGCGCAAGGTAGATGGCGCTGGCGACCGCTGCCGTCTTGTCCGGTGCCCTGAACCAGTTGACGCCTGCGGCGACGGCGTCGAGGTCGGCTGCGCACTCAAGCCGGCGCCGAACCCAGCGCTGGACGTGGCCTTCGGCTGCCAGGAAGTCGCGTTTGCTGTTGTTGCACTTCGGGTGAGCCGCAACCAGATTGTCGAGCCCGTCGTCCGGATAGCGCGACCATGGGATGAAATGGTCGACGTCCGTCGCGCCTGCGATGCGATCGTCGCAGTAGAAACAGCGTCCCCGCTGCAGTTCGCGCAGTGGAGCCCGCACCGGTTCGAGTGACGTCCGTTCGGGACCGAACAGGAAGCGCTCGAGCTCCGCCTCGGGGAGCCCGTTCATCCTGGCGACCATGACAGCCCATTCACGATGAAACAGCGGGCGAAGGATGCCGTTCAGGCGGACAAGGTTCTCGGGGACGCCCGGTTTGAGAAGCAGCCTGTTGTCGAAGGACCTTCGGCGAGCTTCGTCCTCGTGCCCCGCTGCGTAGAGGCGCTGATAGGTCCGAACGACAGACTGGCGGATGTCCTGCGTCCAAGAATAGTCGTAGAGAAAGCGATCCTCGTGCGTCGCGAGCCGCTGCAGACGGGGGATGGGCATCTCGATCAGCTTCCACTCAACCTCGTTGAGCAGACGCGCATACGCGTTCGGGCGGCGGACCCTGAATCGCGGAACGGTGTCGGCGTCTGTGTCGCACCACCGCGCCCGCGCCTCGACGACCGCACGGAGAATCTCGGCCTGTTGACCCGTCCGGTTCCCGCCCTGGCGCAGGGTGCCGTGCCTTCCGTACGGCATCGCGTGCGACCAATAGAGTTCCACCACCTTCTCGGCCAATTGCCGCGTGGTGAGCGACTCGGGTGGCACCCCCTTCGTCGACGTCTTCTCGAGACACAAATCCAGGATGGCAATGAACAGCGCGTACTTGTAGGTGGCCGAGAACCCTCCCTCGTTCAGGATGCCTAGTACGCGCTCAGCCAGAGAGATGGGATCGTGGTCGCCGGTCTTCATCGTCGGCTCCAATAGTCCGCCCGATCGGGGAGCACCCATCGGATACCACCGCGGGGGTCGTGGGCATCTCCCACGTATCGCGGGATCACGTGGACGTGCACGTGGTCTACCGTCTGGCCAGCGGATGCGCCAACGTTGACGCCAATGTTGTACCCGGCGGGTGAGTATTGCGCGTCGAGCAGTGCCCTCACGCCTGGCAGCAGCGCCCACAGCGCGGCTTGTTCAGCTGGCTCGAGGTTGAACAGGCTGGCAACATGCCGTCGAGAGACGATCAGTACGTGCCCAGGGTTCACGGGGAATGCGTCAAAGATGGCTACCGCGTGGTCGTTCGCTGCAACAGAACCGCGGCTTTGGGAAGCCGTGCATAACGGACAGGGGTCGTTCATGTGCGGCCTCACCCTCGCTTCCTAAGCAGCATCCGCACCGCCCGGTGCGGGCCGCGCTTGCCCGCGACCTCGATGAGCCCCGACTCCTCCACGACGAACAGCGGCTCGAACAGGTCGCGCAGCTCGCGCTCGGACGAGAGATACAGCACGGTGCCCAAGGCGGTCTCGCGGTACTTGCCCGTGCCGGGCAGCCCGGGATCGTCCTCGGCGAAGCACACTGAGAGGTACAACCCGCCCGGGCGCAGCAGCCGGTGGACACCGGCCGCGTAACGGGCGCGATCCTCCGGGAACACGTGGTGGAGCACCTCCCAGTCGAAGGCGAAGTCGAAACTCGCCTCGAGGTCGGGCATCGGCTCGAGCACGTCGCGCGCCAGGAAGCGGCAGGCGACG
>CAYTJW010000597.1:0-4045 GCA_964438135.1 uncultured Thermoanaerobaculia bacterium | reverse complement strand
TCGCCGGTTGGTGTAGCCCGAAAGAAACTGCGCCAGCAGGTAGCCGTGCGCCATGTGCAGCTCGACCGCCTGGAAGCCGGCCCGGGCGGCGCGGCGGGTGGCGGCGACGAAGGCGGCGGTCACGCCCGGCAGCTCGGCGGCCGCGAGCTCGCGGGGCGCCGGGTAGCCGTCGTCGAAGGGCAGCGGGCTGGGCGCCACCGGCTGCCAGCCGCCGGCCGCGGCCGGGAGGGGACCGCCGCCGCGCCAGGGCAGACCGGTGGAGGCCTTGCGGCCGGCATGGGCGAGCTGCACCGCGGGCACCGCGCCGTGCTCGCGCAGGAAGGCGGTGACCGGCCGGAAGGCCTCGGCCTGCTCGTCGCACCACAGGCCGCAGTCGGCCGGCGTGATGCGCCCCTCGGGCGCGACCGCGGTCGCCTCGGCCACCACCATGCCGGCGCCGCCGACGGCCCGGCTGCCGAGGTGGACCAGGTGCCAGGCCCCGGGCCGGCCGTCGTCGGCCGAGTACTGGCACATCGGCGACATGACGACCCGGTTGCGCAGCTCGACGCCGCGCAGGCGGAATGGGGAGAAGAGCCGGCTCACGAGGCAGGGGCTGAGCCAGCTGGCGGCGGCGCCGCGCCCTCCGGCGGGGTGGTGGCCACCTGCGTCTCGGGCGCCGAGCCGAACAGCACCTTGACGCCGAGGGTCTGCTCCGGGGTCTGCACCGCCACGCCGTCCCAGGTGAAGTTCGGGCAGCCGACCAGGCGCAGCTCGTAGCGCTCGGCGCCCTTGCGCGCGACCCACTCCCAGGTGTCGACCACCTCGGCCCCGTCCACCGCCGGCTCCGGGCTGCGGCTCCAACGGCCGTCGTCCATCTCGGCCGGGAAGCCGGCCACCCAGTCCGAGCTGCCCGCCAGCCGGTGCTCGAGGCGGAAGTACTGGAAGCCGGGGTTGTCGCAGAGGCAGAAGGGGGCGACGGTCGCCTGCACCCGCACCGGGCCCTCCCCGGGCACGACGAACGGGACGTTCCAGCTCTGGGCTCGCCCGGTCGCGGCCGGGACGGTGGTGGTGGCGTCGGCGAGCGCCTCCTGGGCCGTGGCCGAGACCGCGAGCAGGGCTGCCAGGGAGGCCACAACCAGGACGGGGACGGGCCGCAGGTTGTGCATCGAGGGCTCCGTTTCGGGCACCCCCCGGCGCGGCCGGGGTGCCGACTCGATTGTACCCGGACCCGGGGCCGCGCGACAGGGTGTCAAGGCCCGAGGCCCCGGCGGCCGACGGGCCGGGGGCGGACGGCGCGCCCCGGGCCGCGGTGCGACGTGACACGGCGGGCCATCCGGGCTAGGATCACCGGCCATGGCGACCTCCTCGTCGCGCCCGCCAGTGGTGGCCGTGATCCCGGCTCGCTGGGCCTCCACCCGCTTCCCCGGCAAGCCCCTGGCCCAGCTCGCGGGCGAGCCGATGATCGCCCACGTGGTGCGGGCCGCGGCCGGCGCGGAGCTGGTCGACGAGGTGCTGGTGGCGACCGACGACGAGCGGATCGCCCGCGCGGCGCGCGACGCCGGCGGCACCTCGGTCATGACCGGCGACTGCGCCTCGGGCACCGACCGGGTGGCGGCGGCGGTGCTCGGCCGGCCCGACTGGCAGCTGGTGGTCAACGTCCAGGGCGACGAGCCACTCCTGCCCGCGACCAACGTCGACGCCCTGGTGGCGGGCATGCTGGCCGCGCCCTCGGCGCTGCTCGGCACGCTCTGCCGGCCGCTGCCGCCGGGGCGGCTCGACGACCCGGGCGCGGTCAAGGTGGTGCGCGGCGCCTCGAGCCGGGCGCTGTACTTCTCGCGCTCGGTCATCCCGTACCCGCGCGACCGCGCGGCCGCGGCGGCGCTGTGGCGGCTGCACCTCGGCATCTACGCCTTCCGCCGGCAGGGGCTGGAGCGGTTCGTGGCCCTGCCGCCGTCGCCGCTCGAGCGGGCGGAGGGCCTGGAGCAGCTGCGGGCGCTCGAGAACGGCCTCGACATTCTGGTGCTGGACGCGCCGGCGGAGTCCTGGGGGGTCGACACCCCCGAGGACCTGGCCCGGGCCGAGGCCATCCTGGCCGAGCGGCGCCGGGCGCCGCGCTAGGGAGGGAGCATGGCGACCAAGTACGTGTTCGTGACCGGCGGCGTGGTCTCGGGGCTGGGCAAGGGCATCGCCGCCGCCTCCCTCGGCGCCCTCGTCGAGGCGCACGGCTACTCCGTGACCATGCTCAAGGTCGACCCCTACGTCAACGTCGACCCCGGCACCATGAACCCGTTCCAGCACGGCGAGGTGTTCGTCACCGACGACGGCGCCGAAACCGACCTCGACCTCGGCCACTACGAGCGCTTCACCTCCGGCCGCATGTCGCGCAAGAACAACTTCACCACCGGCAAGATCTACAAGACGGTGATCGAGAAGGAACGGCGCGGCGACTACCTGGGCAAGACGGTGCAGGTCATCCCGCACATCACCGACGAGATCAAGGCCTGCATCCGCGACGTCGGTGGCGACGTGGACCTGGTCATCGTCGAGATCGGCGGCACGGTCGGCGACATCGAGTCGCTGCCTTTCCTGGAGGCGATCCGGCAGCTCCGCAGCGAGGCCGGCCGCGGCAACGTGGTCTCGATCCACCTCACCCTGGTGCCGCACGTCAAGGGCTCGGACGAGCTCAAGACCAAGCCCACCCAGCACTCGGTCAAGGAGCTGCTCAAGATCGGCATCCAGCCCGACATCCTGCTGTGCCGGGTCGACCGGCCGCTGCCGGTCGAGCTGCGCGAGAAGATCGCCCTGTTCTGCAACGTCGAGCCGCGGGCGGTGATCCCGGGCCAGGACGTGGACACCATCTACAAGGTGCCGCTCAAGCTGGCCGCCGAGGGCCTGGACGAGATCGTGCTCGACGCCCTCGGCCTGCCGCGCGGCAAGCGCGACCTGTCGCGCTGGCGGCAGGTGGTGGACGGCCTCCAGCACCCCGAGGGCGAGGTGGCGATCGGCATCGTCGGCAAGTACGTCGAGCTGACCGACTCCTACAAGTCGCTCAACGAGGCGCTGGTGCACGGCGGTCTCGCCAACCGGGTCCGGGTCAAGCTGGTGTTCGTCGACGCCGAGCAGCTGGAGGGGGGAGGCTACCCGGGCGAGCTGTTCGGGGTCGACGCGGTCCTCATCCCGGGCGGTTTCGGCAAGCGCGGCATCGAGGGCATGATCCGGGCGATCGAGTTCGCCCGCTGCCGGCGGGTGCCGCTGTTCGGGATCTGCCTCGGCCTGCAGACGATGGTGGTCGAGCTCGCCCGCAACGTCTGCGGCCTGGCCGGCGCCAACTCGACCGAGTTCGTCGCCACCCCGCCCTACAAGGTGATCTACAAGATGCGCGAGCTGGTCGGGGTCGACCAGATGGGCGGCACCATGCGCCTCGGCAAGTACCCCTGCCGGCTCAAGCCCGGGTCGCTGGCGTGGACCGCCTACGCCGCCGACGAGGTGTGGGAGCGGCACCGCCACCGCTACGAGGTCAACCCCGAGTACGTGCCGCTGTTCGAGGAGAAGGGCCTGGTGGTGAGCGGCAAGTCGCCGGACCGGATCTTCGTCGAGGTGCTCGAGCTGCCCGAGCACCCCTGGTTCCTGGGCTGCCAGTTCCACCCCGAGTTCAAGTCCCGCCCCTACGACCCGCACCCGCTGTTCCGCTCCTTCGTCTCAGCCGCGGTCGAGCACCGCCGCCGCCGCATCGAGGCCGAAGCGGCCGGCGAGGCCGCCCCGCCCGCCACCGACGCCCGCCTGCCGCTGGAGGAGTCGCCGACGCGGGAGTAGGGCGCCGGCTCCTCCAGGGGCGCGGCGACCGCCACGCCGCAGGGGCTTGACCGCCGGCGGGGCCGGGAATACGCTTCTAGGTCACTGCTCCGTTGGCGCGGAGGTCTCGGGTGGGCCACGGGGGTCGGCGCTCGGCCGGACTCGCACTCGTCGCCCTGGCGGCAACGCTGGCGCCCGCCGCCGGTTGGGCGCCGGCTGCGGAGCTGGCGAGCGGCTCGCTCGCGATCCGCGGCGCCACCCTCGAGGTCTGGCC
>CAYTJW010000596.1:0-4046 GCA_964438135.1 uncultured Thermoanaerobaculia bacterium | reverse complement strand
CGGCCCGGCCGCCGCCTACCACCGTTCGCGGTGCACGGTCTCCTCGAGCGGCCGGCGCGAGAACCGGGCGGGCTCGGCGTCCGGGAAGCCGAGCGGGGTCATGGCCACGACCCGGACCGCGGCCGGGATGCCGAGCGCCTCCTTGACGCTCGCCTCGTCGAAGGCGCACACCCAGCAGGTGCCGAGGCCCTCGGCGGTGGCGGCGAGGATGACGTGGTCGAGGGCGATGGCGAGGTCCACCTCGGCGGCGTTGAAGCCGTCCTCCCGCTGCCAGGCCCGGCCCGGCTCGACGCAGCCGACCAGGATCACCGGGGCGGTGCAGAACCAGTCCCGGGAGTAGGCCGTCCGCAGCCGGCCCCGGGTCGAGGGGTCGGTCACCACGACCAGGTGGACCGGCTGGCGGTTGGCGGCGGTGGGGGCGAGGCGGGCCGCCTCGAGCACCCGCGCCAGGGTGTCCTCCGGCACCGGCTCCTGGCGGTAGCCCCTGATGCTGCGGCGACGGCGGATGACCTCGCGGAAGTCCATGGTGCGCCCCCTGTCCGGCCGGATCGTACCCCGGCCCGCGCACCGCGTCGTCCCCGAACCGCGCATCGGTGGCACCGGCACCGCGCCGGTGGTCGCGGCGGTGACGCCCGGCGATCCCGGTCGAGCCGATGCGCTTCGGCGCCGGGGCGCGACCCGACGAGATCGCGGCGGCGGACCCGTGCCCACCGCCTTCCCTCGGCCTCGAGCGGGGAGGCGCTCCTCACCGGGGCGTCCCCGGTGCGGGTCCGGTTCGGCCGACGAGCCGACCGGCGCCCGTCGTCGCGCGGGCGGCGTCGGGCTGCTATCGTCGCGCGGTGACCTACAACTTCGACCCCGACCGCTGGTACGAGCGCGAGCGGGCGAGGCTCGAGCTCGAGCACGCGAGGGGGGTCTCGAGCGACGCCGAGCTCGAGCGCGCGCTGGCCGCGCTCGAGCAGCGCTACCAGGAGATGCTCGACCGCCTCGACGGCACCTTCGAGCTGCCCCGCAGCCCGTGACCGGCCGGCGGCGGGGCGCGGCGCGCTCCCCGCGCCATCAGCCCCCGCACAGGAACTGGTGGATCGCCCGCGCCGCCTTGCGGCCGGCGCCCATGGCGAGGATGACGGTGGCGGCGCCGGTGGCCACGTCGCCGCCGGCCCAGATGCGGTCGCGGGTGGTCTTGCCGGTCCCCTCCTCGGTGACGATGGTGCCGTTCTTGCGCACCTCGAGGCCGGGCGTGGTCATGGGGATGAGGGGGTTGGGGCTGTTGCCGATGGCGCACACCACGGCGTCGAAGTCGAGCGTGGTCTGCGAGCCCTCGACCGGCACCGGCCGCCGCCGGCCGGAGGCGTCCGGCTCGCCCAGCTCCATCCGCAGGAGCTCGACCTGGCGCACCCAGCCGTCCGCGTCGCCGAGGTAGCGGATCGGCAGGGTGAGGTAGTCGAAGACGACGCCCTCCTCCTCGGCGTTCTCGATCTCCTCCGCCCGCGCCGGCATCTCCTGGCGCGAGCGGCGGTAGAGGATGCGGCTCTCGGCGCCGAGGCGGAGGGCGGTGCGGGCGCAGTCCATGGCGACGTTGCCGCCGCCGACCACCGCCACCCGGCGGTGACCCAGGACCGGCGTGTGGACGTCGGGGAACAGGTAGCCCTTCATCAGGTTCATGCGGGTCAGGTACTCGTTGGCGGAGTAGACCCCGACCAGGTTCTCGCCCGGGATGGACATGAACCAGGGCAGGCCGGCGCCGGCGCCGACGAAGACCGCGTCGTACTCCGCGAGCAGGCTGTCCACGGTGCGGGTCTTGCCGACCACGAAGTCGGTGAGGACCTCGACCCCCATCAGGCGCAGGTACTCGACCTCGCGGGCGACGATGGCCTTGGGCAGCCGGAACTCCGGGATGCCGTAGACCAGCACCCCGCCGACCTTGTGCAGCGCCTCGAACAGGGTCACCCGGTGACCGAGCTGGATGAGGTCGCCGGCCACGGTCAGCCCGGCCGGCCCGCCGCCGACCACCGCCACCTTCTTGCCGGTCGCCCGGGCGACGTCGGGCAGGGCGGGAGGCCCCTGCTGCGCCTCCCAGTCGGCCAGGAAGCGCTCCAGGCGGCCGATGGCGACCTGGCCGTTCTTGTTGTGGAGGACGCACTGCGCCTCGCACTGCTCCTCCTGCGGGCAGACCCGGCCGCACACCGCCGGCAGGCAGTTCCTGCTCTTCAGGACCCGCACCCCGGCGGCGAAGTCGCCCTCGGCGATGCAGCGGATGAAGCCGGGGATGTCGATCTCCACCGGGCAGCCGGCGACGCACTTCGGCTTCTTGCACTGCAGGCAGCGGGCGGCCTCCTCGACCGCCAGCTCGTGGCTGTAGCCCAGGGCCACCTCGTCGAAGTTGAAGCGGCGCACCTCGGGCGCCTGCTTGGGCATCTCCCGCCGCTCGAGGTCCAGCTTCCTCCTCCCAGGCTCAGTCATGGTGCACCCCGTGGCGAGCGGCCTCGTGCTCCTCGCACCGGCTCGTGCGCAGCGGCACCCCCTCCTCGCGGAGGTAGGTCTTGCGCCGCGCGAGCAGCTCCTCCCAGTCGACCTGGTGGCCGTCGAAGTCGGGGCCGTCGACGCAGGCGAAGCGGGTCAGGGAGCCGACCCGCACCCGGCACACGCCGCACATGCCGGTGCCGTCGATCATGATCGGGTTGAGGCTGACGACGGTCGCCACGCCGAACGGCCGGGTGGCGTCCGAGGCCCGCTTCATCAGCAGCGTGCAGCCGTTGACGATCACCCGCTGCACCGCCCCCTCGGCCTGCAGGATCTCGCCCAGACGACCGGCGTGCCCCTTGAGACCCCGGCTGCCGTCGCGGGTGATGGTCACCAGGCGGTCCGACACCGCCCGCAGGCGCTCCTCCCAGTAGAGCAGGAAGGAGCTGCGGGCCTCGATCACCGTCACCACCCGGTTGCCTCTGGCCTTGAGCCCACGGGCGATGGGGAAGATGCTGCCGATGCCGTAGCACCCGCCGACGCAGACCACGGTGCCGAAGGCCTCGATCTCGGTCTCCTTGCCGAGCGGGCCGACCACGGTCGGAACCTCGGTGCCGGCGAGGAGGTGGGCGAGGAGGCCGGTGGTGCTGCCGACGTTCATCACCACCACGCTGACCGTGCCGGCGGCGGCGTCCCAGTCGGCCAGGGACAGGGGCACCCGCTCGCCGTCGTCGGCGCCGCGCAGGATGACGAACTGCCCGGGCTGCGCCGCGGCCGCGACGGCCGGCGCCTCGAGGGTCAGGAGGTGGAGGTTGGGGACCAGCGCCCGGTTGGCGATCAGCTTCGGCATGGTCAGGTCCTCGCCGGGGTCGGGGATGCGCCGGCCGGCTCGAGCAGGACCCGCGCCCCCTCGACCCGGCTCGACAGCGGGTGGCCGCGGTAGCTGTGCTCGGTCGCGTCCGGCTCGACCGCCGGCCGGGCCAGCCGCGCCTCGCAACGGAACGGGATCGGCCCGCTCGGCGGGTTGGCGAGGTCGGCGAAGCCCTCGACCGCGGCCGCGATCTCGCGGTGGACCTCGGCCGCGCTTCGGAAGTCGAAGCCGGGCACGCCCACGGCGCGCGCGAGGAGGCAGAGGATCGCCCAGTCGGGCAGCGCCTCGCCGGGCGGGTCGACGGCGCGGTGGCGCCGCATCACCTTCAGCTCGCCCGAGACCACGCTGCCGTCCTCCTCGGTGAAGGCCGCCGCGGGCAACGCCAGGTCGGCGGCCGTGCACGGCTCGGGCGGGTAGACGTTCTGGGCGATGACGAAGGCCCCCGGCGGGCGGGTCGGGGGGGGCACCTCGCCGAGCAGGTAGAGGACCGCGACCTGGTCGCCGGCGGGCGCCGCCGCGGAGGAGGCGCGGCCGCCGGGCGCGAGCTCGGCGAACGCGCCCATCAGCACCGCGCCGGCCAGGTTGGAGAAGGCGGGCAGGCACACCACGCCGGCGCCGGTGCGCGAGGCCAGGAGGGCGAGCTCGTCGAGCAGGCGAACGGCGTCGGCGTCGCGGAGGAGGTCGGGGCCGACCAGGAGCAGCGGCCGGGCCG
>CAYTJW010000595.1:0-4049 GCA_964438135.1 uncultured Thermoanaerobaculia bacterium | reverse complement strand
CCCCGAGCCCCAGAGACTCGCATGTCGCTCGATGTGGGGCTCGGGCAGGGCTAGGGAGGCGCGCCCGGACCCGTTGGTCGTGGTGGTCGCGCGGCGGGGTAGACTACCCCAATGAGCACCACCCCCGGTTCGGACTTCGCACCTGCCCCCAACTCCTCCCGCTGGCGGGTGCCGCTCGCCGTCCTGCTGCTGGCGCTGGTCGGCGGCGCGGCGTTCCTCGTCGTCCAGGTGGCGCTCTTCGACCCGGTCATCGTCTACCGGGTCGAGGCCGGCGCGCTCGAGGTGCGGGGCGGCAGCGGGCTGCTCGGCAACCGCCGCAGCATCCCGCTCGAGCGGGTCGTCGCGACCGAGGAGGTGACCCTCGGGCGGGGCCGGCGCACGGCCGGCACGGCCTTGCCCGGCTTCTGCGCCGGCCGCTTCAGCTACGACGGGCTGGGCCCGGTCTGGCAGGTGACCGACTGCCGGCGGCAGGTGCTGCTGCTGCGCCTGGAGGGCGAGGAGAGGCCGGTGCTGGTGAGCCCGCCCGACGTCGCCGCCTTCCGGGCGGCGCTGGTCGCGGGGCACGGGGCCGACCTCTCGCCGCCGCGGCGGAGCCCGCCGCTGTCCTGGCGGTTGCTCACGCTCTCCATGCTGGCCGTGGTGCTGCCCGGTGCCGCGTACGCCGTCCTGGCGGTCGTGCTCGCCCACCGCCGCCTGCGCTACCGGGTCTGGGGCGGCGAGCTGGAGGTGCAGCTGCTGCTCGTCCGCCGCCGCTTCCGGCTGGCCGGCGCCACGGCGCGCCGGCTCACCCCCTCTGGCCGGGTGTGGAAGATCGCCGGCAGCGCCGTCCCCGGCTACTACGCCGGGCTGTTCTCGCTCGCCGGCGGCAGGGCCCGGCTCTACGCCAGCACGGTCAAGGTGGAGGGGGTGCTGGTGGAGGGCGCGGCGCGCGTCTTCGTCACCCCGGCCGACGTGCCCGGCTTCCTGGCCGCGCTGCGCTCGCACGGGGCGCGAGTCGAGGGCTGAGCGCCCGGCGGATCCTCACCCGCCTGCCCGTCAGTCGACGACCTGCCCCTCCTTGAGCAGGGCGCTGAGGCCCTTGAAGGCGGGGTGGTCCTTGTCCCGGGCCCACTCGAAGCCGACCGACTCGTGGTTGGTGAGCACGGCCCCGGCCGCAGCCACGCGCTCCAGGGCGTGGCGCCGGTACTCCTCGCCGCGGCTGGAGACGCCCTCCCAGCAGAGGTGGACCTGGGAGCCGGCGCGGAGCAGCTCGAGCACCGTCTGCGCCACGCACACGTGCGCCTCGATGCCGACCAGCACCAGCTGGCGGCGGCAGGCCCCGAGGCCCGGCCGCAGCTCGGCCAGGGCCGCCTCGAAGCGGGGCTCGCCGCAGCAGCCGAAGCTGGTCTTCTCCACCACCCGCCGCTCGACGGTGAGCGCGTCGAAGGCCGCCCGCACCTCGGGGTGGGTGGGGCCGATGCCGCGCGGGTACTGCTCGGTCAGCACCACCGGCACCCGGAACAGCTCGGCGAGGCGGAGCAGGCGGATGGACGAGCGGACGACCATGGCCGAGCGGTAGGCCATCTCCATCAGCTTGCCCTGCAGGTCGACCACCACCACGATGCTGCGCTCGACGTCCAGCAGCTCCATCTCGTCCTCCCGGCGCGGCGGCGTCCCGCGCCACCGCGCGCCCTGATTATCGCCGGGTTGCGCCCTCCGCCACCCCTCCCGCGACCCGGCTCGTTCAGGGAGGCGGGGACGGTGTCGGGGCCGGCAGGCCGACCTCGGGCGCCGGGGGGGCGGCTACAATCGGGTCGGGCGACGCGGGGGTCGACGACGATGAAGGCGTTGGTGCTGGTCGCGGCGGGGGCCGCGCTCGCGGTGCTGCTGGTGGTCCTGGTCGTGGCCGGGGGGCTGTGGTGGTTGCGGCGCAAGCTGCGGCGGCTGGGGGAGGCGCTGGCCAGCATCGGGCCGGCCACCATCACCCTCGAGCCGCGCCGCGAGCCCCTGCCCGAGGAGTGCGCGCGGCGGGGGAAAGCGTTCGCCGGCCTCGGCTTCGCCCACGCCGGCTCGTTCGACCTGGCGGAGATGGAAGGGGTGGCGGTGGACGGCTGGGCCCACGAGACCGAGTCGGCCTACGCCGTGGTCTACAGCCACCCGCGCGCCGGGGTGTGGTCCGACGTCGCGACCTTCTACCGGGACGCGGGCGGCCTGACGGTGTCCAACGCTGCCCAGGGTGGCGTCCTCGACCACATGCCGGGGTGGCGCAAGGTGTACGCGCCGGGCGCCTCCGAGGAGGAGCTCTGGCGCCGTTTCCTCGTCGAGCTCCCGGCCGGCGCCCCCCGCGCGCCGGCCACCGGGGCACGCTTCGCGGCCGACTTCGCGGCGGCCTACCGGCTGGAGATGGAGTGGCGGCTGGGGCGGGGCGGGGCAACCCTGGAGGAGGTGCGGCGAGTGGCGGAGGCGGAGCCGGGCCGCTTCGACCCGGAGACGGTCGCCCAGGCCCACGCGGTGATCGAGGCGGAGGCGCGAACGAAGCTGACCGAGGCCTGTCGCGAGGCCGTGGCGGCGACCGTGTCCGGGGCCGAGTGGGAGCGCCTGCGCGACCGCCTGGTGGTGGTCCACGAGCGGCTCGGGACCGAGGACGCGACCGAGGCGTTGGTTGAGGCGCTGCGGCACGAGGCCGTGGACGAGGCGGCGACCGAGCGCTTCGAGCAGCGTCTGGCTTCGCTCGCCCGGGAGGCCGTGCCGGTGCTCGAGTGGCCGGAGCGGGTCGCAGAGCTCCTGCCGCCTTCCGCCCGCTGGCAGGTGCACGCCTGCCTCCGCCAGCCGGTGAAGGCCGTCGTCCTGGTTCTGCCCCCGCCGCCGGCGTGACCCGCGGCCTGCCGGGAGGGCACGACCGCTCAGCGGGACCGGTAGCGGTCGGCCTGGTCGAAGATGACCACGGCGCGGTAGCCGGCCCTGACGGTGGCGCCGTGCTCGACGTCGGCCGGCAGGTGGAACGACTGGCCGGCGCTGTAGGTGGCGTCCCCGTCCGGCGTCGTCAGCCGCACCTCGCCCTCGACCACCAGCTCCCACTGGGCGCGGTGGCGGTGGGGCGGGACCACGGTGTCGCGGTCGAAGGCGACGAAGGCGACCTGGTGGCGCTCGGCCTGCAGCAGGTGTCCCCACACCCCCTCGAACGGCAGGTCGAGGGCGGGCAGGCGGGTGACGAAGTCGGGGAAGTCGGCCATGCGGTCCTCCACCGCAGCATACGGCGGCGACAACGCCCGGTTCGCGCCCGCGGCGCGAGGCGGGCCCGGGGCGGTTGACACCGGCGCCCGGTGCGACCAAGGTGGCCGGGGGCGGGGTGGACCGAGGTCCGCGTCGGCCCGGGGCGACGTGGAGGAGGTGGGCGATGGCTGGGAGTCGGCTCGTAATGGTCGTCGTGGTCGCCGCCGCGGCGGCGACCGTGGCCGCGGAGGAGGCGGCCGCGGTCCGCGAGACCTTCGACAGCGCGCCCGCCGGCTGGCAGCTCGGCGAAGAGGCCGAGCGCGGCGCCGTGGTCCGCGACGGCGCGCTGGTGGTCTGGGTCGACAACTCCGCCCGCGCCTACCGGCCGATGACCGTGAGCGTCCCCGGCGAGCGGCGCGACGTGGCCGTCGAGGCGGAGGTCAGGAAGGGCGGCGGGGCCCCGACCGCGGCCATCGGCCTGGTGTGCCGCGACAGCGACGCCGGCAGGTACTTCGCCGACGTCGACGAGCAGGGCGAGGTCCGCCTCGGCGCCAACCTCAAGGGCGAGGGGCAGAAGGTGCTGGCGAGGCTGGAGCGGCCGGGAATCTGGCGCGAGGGGGGCAACATCCTCCGCCTGGAGTGCGTGGCCGACTCCCTGAGCTTCTCGGTCAACGGCGAGAGGCTGCTGGCCGTCACCGACGCCCGCCTCGCCGCCGGCTCGGTCGGCCTGCGCGCCGGCGGCGCCGGCTCGGGCCGCACCGAGGCCCGGGTCGAGAGCCTGGTCGTGACCCCGCGCGAGGTGGGCGCGGGGCTGGAGGCGCCATGAGGCGGCTGGCAGGGCCGGCGGCGGTCATGCA
>CAYTJW010000594.1:0-4051 GCA_964438135.1 uncultured Thermoanaerobaculia bacterium | reverse complement strand
GGTCGCCCACACCTCGCCGCCAGCCGCCCGCACCGCGCCGGCCGCCGTCCCGAGCCCGACCTCGCGCTCCACGGGCAGGAGGAAGACCGCGCCGGCCGAGGCCCGCACCGCCTGAGGGTGGAACGGGTCGGCGCAACCCGGGGACAGCAGCACGGCGGCGGCGCCGAGGCCGGCGGCGGTGCGGACCACCCCGCCGACGTTGCCGGGGTCCTGCAGGCCGGCGAGGTAGAGGCCGACGCCCTGCCGACCCGACCAGGGGGAGGGGGCCGGCTCCGCCGCCACCGCCAGCACGCCCTGGGGGTGGCGGGTCGGCGCCAGCTCGTCGAGAACGCGGTCGTCGACGGCGAAGGTCTCGCGGGCGGCCCGACGCACCGGCGCCAGCTCCTCGTCCCCCAGCAGCCGCGCCGCCAGGTAGAGCTCGAGCAGCGGCACCCGCCAGCGGAGCAGGTCGAGCACCAGCCGGCGGCCGTCGACCACCACCTCCCCCGGCCGGCGGTCGCGCAGGCGGCGCCGCAGCTGCCGCAACCGGTCGCCGTGACGACCCAGGGGGCGGGGTGGACCGCTCACCTGTCGATGATCGCTCAGCCAGGTGTCGATTTTCCAGTTGTTCTGCGATAATGCCGGCCACGCCTGCCGTTGCCCTCCCGGCAACGGCCCGGCCCGCGGCCCCCTGCGCTGTGGCCGGGGCTGACCTCAGGCGGGAAAGGGCTGCGCCACGGGTATGAGCATCAGTCACGTCGGCAAGACCATCAAGGAGTCGGTGACGCTCAAGCTCAACGAGCAGGCGGCGATCCTGCGGGCCAAGGGCGAGCCGGTGATCCACCTCGGCGGCGGCGAGCCGAAGAGCCGGGCGCCCCTCGACGCCATCCTCGCCGCCACCGCCCTGATCGACTCGGGCGAGGTGCGCTACACGCCGGCCGATGGCGTGCCCCAGCTCAAGAAGGCGATCATCCGCTACACCGAGGACCACTACCGGCGCTGCCCGGCGCCGGAGAACGTCATCGCCTCCTCCGGCGCCAAGCAGGCGATCATGGTCTGCCTGCAGGCCATCCTCAACCCGCAGGAGGAGGTGGTGTTCCCGGTCCCCTACTGGGTCAGCTACCCCGAGATGGTCAAGCTGTGCGGCGGGGTGCCGGTGCCGGTGGTGCCCGAGGACGGCAGCTTCATCCCCCGCCTCAAGGACATCGAGCAGGTGGTCGGCTCGTACACCCGGGCGGTGATCATCAACAGCCCCAACAACCCCTCGGGCGCGGTCTACCCGGAGGGGCTGCTGGCCGACCTGGTCGGCTTCTGCGAGAAGCGGGGGCTGTACCTGATCGTCGACGACATCTACCACCGGCTCCTGTTCGACGGCCGCAAGCCGCTCAACTGCTATGACTACGCCACGGACCGGTCGGAGAACTCGCGGCTGGTCCTGGTCAACGGGGTGTCCAAGCAGTACGCCATGACCGGCTTCCGCATCGGCTGGGCGGTCGCCAACCGCCGGCTGGTCGAGGTCATGACCGCGATCCAGGGTCACCAGACCTCGGGCCCGTCGGCCGTCACCCAGTACGCCGCGGTGGGCGCCATCACCGGCGTGCAGACCCAGGTCGAGAGCCTGCGCATGACGCTCGAGAACAACCGCAACGTCCTCGTGCAGCAGCTGCGCTCCTTCGAGGGCGTGCGCCTGGTCGAGCCGGGCGGCACCTTCTACAGCTTCCCGGACTTCAGCGCCTACGGCAAGAGCTCGATGGCCATCTCCAAGCTGCTGCTGGACAAGGTCCGGGTGGTGACGGTGCCCGGCGTCGAGTTCGGCATGGAGGGTTACCTGCGCATCTCCTACTGCGGCACCATCAAGGACATCACCGAGGGCGTCGAGCGGATGAAGTGGGCGCTCGACCCGAACGCCCCCAACGAGCTGTACATCGGCGAGCGCAAGCTGGTGAGGGACTGGACATGAGCAAGTACCTCGAGTTCGACACCCCTGCAACCGCCCAGGCCAGGGACCTCAGGGCCGACTTCGGGCTCAAGCACCACGGCCTCGTCCACCTCGACCGGGTGTTCTGGAACCTGCCCACCTCCGCCCTCTACGAGGAGGCGGTGTTCCGCAAGGAGGGGCACGTCGTCCACGGCGGCCCGCTGGCGGTCAACACCGGCAAGTGGAACGCGCGCGCCGCCCAGGACAAGTACGTGGTGCGCGAGCCCGGCACCGAGGACCGGGTCTGGTGGGGCATCTACAACCGGCCCTACGCGGTCGACAAGTTCAACGCCCTCTTCGCCCGCGTCCAGGCCTTCCTGCAGGACGAGGAGCTGTTCGTCCAGGACTGTTACGTGGGCGCCGACCCCGAGTACCGGATGCCGATCCGGATCGTCACCGAGACCGCCTGGCAGAGCCTGTTCGCCCGCAACATGTTCATCACCGGCGCCAGCCAGGACGAGCTCAAGCGCCACGTCCCGGAGTTCACCCTCCTCGCCCCCACCAGCTTCCGCACCGACCCGCGCCTCGACGGGACCCGCACCGACACCGCGGTCATCATCAACTTCGCCCAGCGCCTGGCCCTGGTCTGCAACACCCTCTACGGCGGCGAGATCAAGAAGACCATCTTCACCGTCCTCAACTACCTGCTGCCGTTCCGCGAGGTCCTGCCCATGCACTGCTCGGCCAACGTCGGCGCCGACGGCGACGTGGCCCTGTTCTTCGGCCTCTCCGGCACCGGCAAGACCACCCTGTCGGCGGACCCGAAGCGGCGCCTGATCGGCGACGACGAGCACGGCTGGAGCTCGAGCGGCGTGTTCAACTTCGAGGGCGGCTGCTACGCCAAGGTGATCCGCCTGTCGGCCGAGCACGAGCCGCAGATCTACGACTGCACCCGGCGCTTCGGCACCATCCTCGAGAACGTGGTCTTCGACCGCACCTCGCGCAAGCTCGACCTCGACGACGACCACTTCACCGAGAACACCCGCGCCTCCTACCCGCTCGACTTCATCCCCAACGTGGTCCGCGAGGGCTACGTCCACTCCCACCCCCGCAACGTCATCTTCCTGACCTGCGACGCCCAGGGCGTCCTGCCGCCGATCGCCCGGCTCTCGCCCGACCAGGCCATGTACCACTTCATCTCCGGCTACACGTCGAAGATCGCCGGCACCGAGATCGGCCTCGGCATCGAGCCGGAGATCACCTTCTCCGCCTGCTTCGGCGGCCCGTTCATGGTCCACCACCCGTTCGAGTACGCGCAGATGCTGAAGCACAGGATGCTCCAGCACGGCGCCACCTGCTGGCTCGTCAACACCGGTTGGGTCGGCGGCGGCTTCAACGTCGGCAAGCGGATCTCGATCCGCCACACCCGCAACCTGCTCAACGCCGCCCTCGAGGGGAGGCTGGCCGACGTCGGCTACCGCCGCGACCGCCTGTTCGGCTTCGAGGTCCCGCTGTCCTGCCCGGACGTGCCGGAGGACGTGCTCGAGCCGTCGACCGCCTGGGGCAGCAAGGACGAGTACTGGCGCAAGTACGACGCCCTGGCCGCGCGCTACGTGGAGAACTTCAAGCTGTTCGCCGAGGGCTGCCCGCCCGAGGTGGCGGCGGCGGGCCCCCGCCGGCTCAAGAACGCGCGGGACTGAGCAGCTGACAGCTGTCAGCCTTCAGCTTCCCCCGCCCCGGCCGCCGCGAGGCCGGTCGGGTGGGGGAGCTGAGAGCTGATCGCTCGCCTCAGCTGGGGTTCCAGCCGGGGCCGTCGGCGTCGTCGACCTCGTCCCGGTCGGGTCGCGGCGGCGGGGCTTCGGCCGGGGCGAAGGACAGGAACAGCCCCAGCCAGCACAGGCCCCGCAACCCGCCGGCGGCGAGCGACAGCAGGGCGCCGGCGAGGCCGCCGCGCAGGACCGGGGCGGCGGCACCGAGCAGCAGCGGCGCGGCCGCCAGGCCGACGGCGGCCACCGACCACAGGCCCAGCACCGCCAGCGACCGGGGCAGGTCGCTCCGGGCCGCCCCGAGGCCGCGCCACCAGGCCCGCAGGGCCGAGCGGCGGGCGTCCCCCCCCAGCTGCCAGGCGGCGTGCAGGGTCACCAGCCAGACCGC
>CAYTJW010000593.1:0-4070 GCA_964438135.1 uncultured Thermoanaerobaculia bacterium | reverse complement strand
GGGGCGCTCGAGCAGCTCCCGCCAGCGCCGCGGCGGCTGCGGCTCCTGCGGCCGCTCGAGGACCTCGCGCACGGTCTCGACGAAGCGCTCGACGACCCAGTCGAAGTAGCGCGGGGTGATGCTCGAGGGGTCGAAGTCGGGGCCAGGGTTGGTGAAGTCGATGGCGTAGGGGACGCCGTCTGCGATGGCGAACTCGGCCGAGTTCATGTCGTAGCCGAGGGCGGTGGTGAGGCGGCTGGCGTGCTCGACCACGGCGTCGCGCAGCTCGGGGGTGAGGTAGCCCTCGTCGACGTGGTACCGCCGCGCGGCGGGGTCGTAGCGGATCGGCATGACGTGGCGCTGGCCGATGATGATGCAGCGCACGAACTGGTCGAAGTCGATCCCTTCCTGGAGCATCATGACGAGCTCGCCGGTGGCGTCGTAGGCGGCGAAGAACTCTTGCGGGTTGTTGACCTTGTAGACGTTGGCCCAGCCCCCGCCGGCGTGCTGCTTGAGGAAGGCGGGGAAGCCGATCTCGGCGAAGACGGCGTCCCAGTCGATGGGGAACTGGAGGTTGCGGAACGAGTGGGGGGTGAGCGTCGCCGGGTAGGACTTCGACGGCAGCACCACCGTCTTCGGCACCGGCACGCCGAGGTGGCGGGCGAGGGAGTAGCCGAAGTACTTGTCGTCGGCCGAGAACCAGAACGGGTTGTTGATGACGTAGGTGCCGGCCAGCGCCGCCACCTTGCAGAAGGTCCGGTAGAGGTAGATCTCGTGCGAGATGCGGTCGACCAGCAGGTCGTACTCCTTGGGCGGGGCCTCCCGCACCGCGCCCAGCTTGACCATCTCCGCCACGACGGCCTCGCCGGCGATGGTGGTCCGCTGCAGGCGCTCGATCAGGGTGTCCGGGAACGCGCGCTCCATGCCCGCGAAGATGCCGATTCTCATCCTCTGCCTCCGTTGGGTGTCGCTGTCATGGGTCAGGCGTCGAGCCGGGCGAGCACCTTGGCGAGGAGCTCGATCCGGTCGAACAGGGACTGGGTGACCATGTACTCCTCGACGGTGTGGTCCTTGCCGCCGATGGGGCCGAGACCGTCCAGGGTCGGGACCCCGACCGCGGCGACCAGGTTGGCGTCCGAGACCCCGCCCCGCTTCTCGGCCCGGACGACGCCGCCGCTGGCCGCGCTGACCAGCTCGACGAAGGCGCGGGTGGCGTCGGTCTCGACCATCACCGGTCGCTGGATGCGGCCGCTCAGGGTCGCGCGGCTCGAGGGCACGTAGCTCGCGGCGGCGATCTCGCCCAACCGGGCCACCACCCGCTCCGCCTCCGCCGGCGCGGTGTAGCGGACGTCGACCACCAGGGAGGCGCTGGGCGAGATGGTGTTGGCGCCGATGCCGCCCTCGACGCGGCCGACGTTGACCGTGGTGCCGCGCTCGAGGTCGGTCAGGCCCTGGATGGCGATCAGCTTGTGCGCCGCCTCGAGGTTGGCGTTGACGCCCCGCAGGTAGTCGTTGCCGGCGTGGGCGGCCTTGCCCTCGATGTCGACCCGGAAGGTGCCGACGCCCTTGCGGGCCGACACCACCTCGCCGTTGGCGCCGCCGCACTCGAAGACCAGGGCGTAGTCCTTGCCGCGCGCCGCCGCCTCGACCAGGTCGCGGGCGTCCTCCGAGCCGGTCTCCTCGTCGGCGGCGAAGAACACCGACAGGGCTGCCCGCGGCCTCGCCGAGAGGGCGTCGAGCATCTTCAGGGTGTGCAGGAGGACGGTGATGCCGCCCTTCATGTCGACCACCCCGGGGCCGGTCGTGATCTCCTCGCCGACGAGGCAGCGGTCGAAGCCGAGCTCGGGCGGGAAGACCGTGTCGAGGTGGCAGGAGAAGAGGATCTGCCGGCCCACGCCCGGGCGGGTGAAGAGGCGGTGGTCGCCGATGCGCTCGCGGGCGAAGCGCGTCTCCGCGAACCCCAGCCCGCCGAGGAAGCCGGCGACGATGTCGCCGACGCGGTTGACGCCGTCGCGGTTGCCGGTGTAGCTGTTGACCTCGACCAGCGACAGGAGCAGGTCGAGCGTCTCCCGGCGGTGCTCGGCGAGGTACGCGGCGATAGGCTCCATACCCGATCCCCCTTCGGCCGGAGTGGCAGCTCCCGAGACCCCACCAGGATCGACTAGCCCGCCGCGCCGGTCAAGGGCTCCCGCCCCGGTCCCGAGCCGGTTCCCGAGGCATGGGGCGCTGCCGGCCGCCGTCCCCGGCAGCGCGTCCCGGCGGGTGACCACCGGGCCGCACCGGGTCGCGAGCCGTCGGCTCGAGCCGGCTCAGGCGAGCTCGCGCGCCTCGAGGGCGTTCTTCATGGTCTGGCCGATCTCGGCCGGGCTCCTGGCGACCATGATGCCGGCCTGCTCGAGGGTCTGGATCTTCTCCGTGGCGGTGCCCTTGCCGCCGGAGATGATGGCACCGGCGTGGCCCATGCGCCGCCCGGGCGGGGCGGTCTGGCCGGCGATGAAGGCCACCACCGGCTTGGTCACGAACTCGCGCACGAACTCGGCGGCCTCCTCCTCGGCCGAGCCGCCGATCTCGCCGATCATGACCACGCCCTCGGTGTCGCCGTCCTCCTCGAAGGCCTCGAGGCAGTCGACGAAGGTGGTGCCGGGGAGGGCGTCGCCGCCGATGCCGATGCAGGTGGACTGGCCCAGGCCGAGGGTGGTCAGCTGCCACACCGCCTCGTAGGTCAGGGTGCCGGAGCGGGACACGACGCCGATCGCGCCGGGGGCGTGGATGTGGGCCGGCATGATGCCCAGCTTGGCCTGGCCGGGCGAGATGATGCCCGGGCAGTTGGGGCCGATCAGGCGGGTGGGCAGGCCGTGCAGGACGTTGTGGACGCGGATCATGTCCCGCGCCGGGATGCCCTCGCTGATGCACACCACCAGCTCGACGCCGGCGTCGGCCGCCTCGAGGATGGCGTCGGCGGCCGCGGCCGGCGGCACGAAGATGAGCGAGGCGATGGCGCCGGTCTGGGCCACGGCGTCGGCGACGG
Source organism: uncultured Thermoanaerobaculia bacterium (assembly GCA_964438135.1). Classification (GTDB taxonomy): domain Bacteria; phylum Acidobacteriota; class Thermoanaerobaculia; order Thermoanaerobaculales; family Sulfomarinibacteraceae; genus CAYTJW01. The sequence continues at coordinate 1,063 of CAYTJW010000593.1, read as the reverse complement.
TGTTGAACACCGGCACGCCGTCGACCTGCTGCCCGGCCTTGCCCGGCGTCACGCCGGCGACGATGAGCGTCCCGTACTCGCGGCACTTCTGGGCGTGGAACTTGCCCTCGTTGCCGGTCAGGCCCTGCACCACGACCCTGGTCTCGCTGTTGACCCAGATGCTCATGCCAGCCTCACTTTCCAGCCACGGCCGCGACCACCTTGGCGGCGGCGTCGGCCATGCTGTCCGCCACGGTCAGGGTCAGGCCCGACTCGGCCAGGATGCGGCGGCCCTCGTCGACGTTGGTGCCCTCCAGGCGGACCACCAGCGGCACTGCCAGACCGACCTGCCGGGCCGCCTCGACCACCCCCCGGGCGAGCATGTCGCAGCGGACGATGCCGCCGAAGATGTTGACCAGGACCCCCTTGACGTTGGGGTCGGAGAGCAGGATGCGGAACGCGGCCGCCACCCGCTCCTGGGAGGCGCCGCCGCCGACGTCGAGGAAGTTGGCCGGCGCGGCGCCGTAGTGCTTGATGATGTCCATGGTCGCCATGGCCAGGCCGGCGCCGTTGACCATGCAGCCGATGGTCCCGTCGAGCTTGATGTAGTTGAGGTCGAAGCGGGACGCCTCGACCTCCAGCGGCGCCTCCTCGTCCAGGTCGCGCATGGCGACGATGTCCGGGTGGCGGTAGAGGGCCGAGTCGTCGAAGCCCATCTTGGCGTCGAGCGCCAGCACCACGCCGTCGGTGGTGACCACCAGCGGGTTGATCTCGGCTAGCGAGGCATCGGTGTCGGCGTAGGCCCGGGCGAGGGCGGTCATGAAGTGTACCCCGGACTTGAACGCGGCGCCGGCGAGGTCGAGACCGAACCCGAGCCGCCGGGCCTGGAACGGCATCAGGCCGGCGTCGGGGTCGAAGTGGGCCCTGAGGATCGCGTCCGGGTCGGAGGCGGCGACCTCCTCGATCTCCATGCCGCCGAAGCGCGACGCCATCATCACCGGGTAGCCTTCGGCGCGGTCGAGGACGATGCCGAGGTAGAGCTCGCGGGCGATCGGCAGCGCCTCCTCGACCAGCACCTTGCTCA
>CAYTJW010000592.1:0-4080 GCA_964438135.1 uncultured Thermoanaerobaculia bacterium | reverse complement strand
GGCCGGTCGGTCGACCGGCGGCGCCGGGTCTGGAATGCCTGGTTTCGCGCGGCACGCCGTCGTCCTCGCCGCGGCTGCGGCGCTGGCCGTCGTGGCGGCCGGCTGCCGGGCCCCGGCCGGGGAGACGCGCGTCGCCCTCCGCCTGCTGCCGCCCGGGACCGAGGCGCAGCCCCACCAGGCGGTGTTCTGGGACGAGGTGGAGGTGGCGCGGTACGCCTTCGACTCGCCCGCCGCCATCGCCGAGTGGAGGCCGGAGCGGGTCGACCTCGACTTCGCGCCGACCCGCGACGGGCTGCTGGTCCGCTCCAGCTCGAACGACCCGTCCCTGAACCGGGAGGTGGAGCTGGACGCGAGCCGGGTCCGGGCGATCCGGGTCCGGAGCTCTGGTCTCACCGCCGGCGCCCACATGCAGCTGTACTGGGCCCCGCCCGGGGAGGAGCTGAGCGAGGCCCGGACCATGGCCCTCGATCGCGACGACGGCACCGGGGAGCTGGTGGCGAGCTTCACTTTCCCGGTCTGGCGCCACCCGGGCTGGGCCGGAACGATCGGCCGCCTGCGCCTCGACCCGACCTCGGCCGCCGAGCGGCGCATGGAGCTGTTCTCGGTCACCGCCCTCGAGCAGGTGGTGCGGGACGAGCTGTTGGCGCCGGTGGCGGCGCGGTCCCACCGGGTCGACCTCGGGGGCGACGTGCGGCGGGCGCTGCTGCTGCCGCCCGGCCTGCCGTACGAGCGCGAGGTCGAGGTGCCGCAGGGCGCCACCCTGCGCCTGGCCCTCGGCCTCCAGGCGGGGGTGGAGTCGGCGGTGCGCTTCCGGGTGTCGGCCGAGCTCGGGCGGCGCCGCCTGCCGCTGGTGGACGAGGTCCTCACCCCCTGCGGCGGTCGCGGGCCGTGCCCGTGGCACGAGCGGACGGTCGACCTGGCCCGCTGCGCCGGCCAGGAGGTGCGGCTGCGGTGCGAGACCACGGCCTCACGGCCTCTCGACCTGCAGCGCGGGTTCCCGGTCGTCGCCGACCTGGAGCTGCTGGCACCGGTCGCCCGCCGGCCGCGGCCCAACGTGGTCGTGGTCGTGCTCGACACGCTGCGGGCCGACCGCCTGTCGAGCTACGGCTACCCGCGGCCGACCACGCCGCGTCTCGACGCCTGGGCGGCCCGCCGCGCCGTGCTGTTCGAGAACGCGATCGCCCCGGCGCCGTGGACCCTCCCCTCCCACCTGACCATGTTCACCGGCCTCGACGCGGTCCGCCACGGCGCCAACACCGACGAGCCCTGCGACGAGTCCTTCGTCACCCTGGCCGAGAGGCTGCGCGACGCCGGCTACCGCACCCAGGCGGTGACCGGGGGCGGCTACCTCGCCACCGAGTACGCCCTCATGCAGGGCTTCGACGGCATCTTCTACCACCACCAGCCACGGCTCGACCCGAGCCAGGCGGGCAACGACATCGTCTCCGGCATGGAGCGGGCGTTGGCCTGGCTCGAGGCGGCGAGCGAGCGACCCTTCTTCCTCCTCTTTCACACCTACGAGGTCCACTCCCCGTACCGAGCCCGTCAGCCGTACTTCGGTCGCTTCCACCCCGAGCCCTGGGAGGGTGAGCCGCCGACCCTGGAGACCACGCCCAAGGACCCCCGACCGGAGACCGGCTACCAGGTCACGGCCTGGGTCCGCCAGCCGGTGCCGGGCCCGCAGCCGGGCTACCGGCGCCTGGAGCCGGCCGAGCTGCCGTTGCTCGAGGACCTCTACGACAGCGAGGTCGCCTTCGCCGACGAGCAGGTCGGCCGCCTGCTGGACCTGCTGCGCGACCTCGGGGTCGAGGACCGGACCCTGGTGGTGGTGACCGCGGACCACGGCGAGTCGCTCGGCGAGCGCGGCCTGGCCGGTCACCAGAGCCTGCAGGAGTGCGAGCTGCGGGTGCCGCTGCTGGTCGCCCTGCCCGGGGCCGGCGGCGCGGGCCGCCGTGTCCCGACCCAGGTGCGGCTCGCCGACCTCGCCCCGACGGTGCTCGACGTGGTCGGCCTGCCGCCCCTCGAGGGGGTCGACGGGCGGTCCCTCGTGCCGCTGGTCGAGGGCCGGGGCCGGGACTTCCCCGAGGACGCCTGGAGCTACGCCGGGTCGAGCAACTTCGGCCTGTCGCTGCGCCAGGCCAACCGGCTCAAGTACACGCTCAACAACGCCCCCTGGCCGCCGCTGCGGGCCGGCGAGGCGCTCTTCGACCTGTCCGCCGACCCGGCCGAGAGCCGCGACCTGGCCGCGACCGACCCGCGCACGGCCGGGCTGCGCGACCGGGTGCGGCAGCGCTACGACGGCGACTCGTCCGGGCTCCGGCTCGCCTTCTCCAACCGGGGGGCGGCGCCGATGCCCTGTCTGGTCAAGGGCAAGACGGTGACGCCGCTGCAGGTCAAGACCCTCGACCAGGCGGCGACCGGGGTCGAGTGGCGCAACCAGGTCTTCCTGTTCACGGTCCCGGCCGGCGAGACGGCACGGCTCTACGTCGAGGGGTCGGTGTTCGGCGAGCTGCTGGTGGGGGTCGGCGGCGTCGCCGGCGTGCCGCCCGGCCCGACCGACCTGCGCCAGGTGGTGAGCCTGGACGACCTGGTCGGCCCCTGGCAGGCGGTGCAGGGCGCGGACGGCGTCTGGCGCGAGGACTCGGTCACGCCGCTGGAGCAGGCGACCGCGGTCAGGGTGTGGGTGGCGGGCGAGCGGGTCCGGCGACCGGGCGGCGGGGCCGCCGTCGACCGCGAGCTGCGCGAGCAGCTGCGGCAGCTCGGGTACCTGCAGTAGGGAGGGCCCAGAGCTCCCCCTGTGCCGGGATCCTCCTCGCCGGTCGGAGCGTGGTCTCTCGTGCCCGTTCCCGCACCCGTGCCCGTACCCGATCTCCGTCGCCGCGGCTGCCCGAGAGCTGCGGGCGGCGGCGCTCGGCGTTGCCATGCGGGGCGCCGGCGTGTCCGGCGCCCATCCGCCCCATCGGCTGCGGGTATGGAGGCGGGAACGGGGACGCTGGCAGCGGGAGTGCTGTCCCGGGGGCTCGACGCGCCAGTCGCGACCTCGTTACCTCCAAGCCGAAAGGGCGTCGCGTTGACCAGGGTCGGGGCATGCCGGAGAATGGCCGGCGATGCGCACGGTGCACGCCATCATCGTCCACCACCACGGCCAGGAGATGCTGCGCGCGTGCCTGGAGAGCCTGCTCGACTGCACCGGAGTCGACCTGCAGGTGGTGGTCGTTGGCAACGCCTGCACCGAGGAGCTGCCGGCGGTCGTCGCCACCTCGCCGCGCCTGCACGCGACCGCGAGCCCACGGCCGATCGGCTTCTCGGCCGCCAACAACCTCGGCGTCGCCTGGGCCCGGGCCAACCTCGGCCGGGCCGACTACTACTACTTCGTCAACAACGACACCTGGTCGACCGCGGACAGCCTCGAGCGCCTGGTGGCCGCGGTCGAGGCCGAGCCACGGGGCGCGGCGGCCGGCCCGCGGCTGCTGATCCAGTGGGCGCCGGACCACCTCAACAGCCTGGGCCTCAACGTCTGCGACGACGGCTGGGGGTGGGACGAGGGGATCGGCATCCGCCAGGACCGGTACGGCCCGTTGCCCGGCCGGCGGCCGGTGCTGGCGGTGACCGGCTCGGCGCTGCTGCTGGACGCGGCGGTGCTCGAGCAGGTCGGCGGCTGGACCGAGCTCTACGACTACTACTTCGAGGACATCGACCTGTGCCTGAAGGTGCGGGAGATCGGCCGCGAGGTGGTGGTCGAGCCTGGGGCCGTCGTCATGCACGCCGTGTCGGCGACCATGACCGTCGGCTCGGAGCGCAAGCTCTACCTGTTCTGGCGCAACCGGCTGCTGCTCGCCCTCGCCCACTGGCCGCTGCGCCGGCTGCTGCCGGTGCTGCGGCGGGTCGTCCTGACCGAGATCCTCGCCCGGCCCTGGTCGGAGTCGAGGCTGCAGCGCCGGGCGCTGCTGGGGGCGGTGCGCAAGCTGCCGCGGGTGGCCGTGGCGCGGGCGCGGCGGCCGGGTCGGTGCGGCGACTGGTGGGCGCTGTTGCGACCCGCCGGCTCGGTGCCGGTGATCACGCTGCCGTCGCCGCCGCCGA
>CAYTJW010000591.1:2478-4082 GCA_964438135.1 uncultured Thermoanaerobaculia bacterium | reverse complement strand
CCCTATCCGCTAAGATAGAGGGCAACGCGCCCGTAGCTCAGGTGGATAGAGCACGAGCCTTCTAAGCTCGGGGCCGCTGGTTCGAGTCCAGCCGGGCGCGCCACCCCGCTTAGGGTCCGTCGATCAGTTGAAGCGGAGACTGCCTGCCGTCCCTCAGAAGATCCCATTGCGTTGAAACCGCGGTCTCCTGTCGTCTCCCCCAAGTGCTTGTTCGCCGATTGCTCGGGTTATTGGTTACGGGCAATCGGTCGAGGGTGCGACGTCTCTCATGACCAATCCCGGCGGACTGTGGTGCGAGGACAAGCACTCGAGGCGGACTGCCCATTCTGAAATCGGTGGTCTTTCTGCAAGCACTTCCCGAGATGTTCTGCCGCCATTAGCGGGTTGGGTTACGATCACGGTGTGACCAACGGGCCATCAATGAAGCTTGAGGAACCAGGAGAGGCAGCGAAGGCCGAGAGTGTTCGCCATTTTGTTGTGTTCCTCCCGTTTCTGCGGCTGAAAGCAGCTTGCACCGTCGCAGGCGTTGGATTCGTCCCGCTGCGCGATGGGGGCTCGACCACACCTGCGATTCTGGAATCGGCGCGCCCAGCGCTCGAGAAAATTCTCTCCGGCTACATCGGTCGAGACGGCAAGCCGTTGGACAACTGCGTGGTTGCCACAGTCCCTGGGCGGGGGTGGGACCTTGATCGAGAAGACTTCTCCTCGGTGAGTTGGGCGACGTCGCTCTTGTTCCTCGCCTCCTGGTCGTGCAACGACTACTATCCTCGGTTCGGTGGCAACTACTTGAACTCTACCAACTTCCGGGTCGTGGGACAGTCGTACAGTGGATCGATGCCGGGCTACATCGCCGTCTCGGCTCGTCGACGCGACGGGAGCACGACGGATGGTGGGTACGAGCACGGAGAATTCACATTCAGTCTGCCCCTGCAGGTTTCGATCAGGGAGCTGGCATCAGTTGATCTGAGATTCCTTGTCGCGCTCGATGCGGCACACGCCGCAGGCTCGACGGTCATCGATCGATTGCGGACAGTACTTCCGTTTGTTGAACTGGCGAATACAGATGACGAGTTCATGACCGAGCATGCGGAAGCGATCCTGATGGGATCCGCATTCGAGCAACTGCTCGCTGGCGACGCGAGCGCCTACAAGTTGGGGAAGAAGTTCAGCGACCTCTTTAGCCAGTTCGGGACTCTTACAGTGGACGAAGCGCGGAAGGTGCGACCGGGGATTCAGATCGAGACGACTACTCCGGACATCGCCGCGGCACAACCGAGGTGGTGGGCTCACAGGAAGTGGATGGAGGAACTGTACGACGTTCGCAGCAAGGTCGTGCACAAGGGAAGCCACACTAGTCGATCTTGGGGGTGGGAGATCGGCGAACATCTCGTAATGGCGGCACACGTGCTGCCACTCGTCATAAAGCTGGAACTTGGCAACGAAGGCCATTACGAACTGACAGAAGAAGATCGGGCTGCGTGCCTCGCGACCGATCAGCTTCTCGTCGAACCGCGATGGGTAGAAGATCTGGAACGAGGCGAGGACGGCCACTCGTGGCACGAGGTCATTCAGAAGACGACAAGGAGCGTGCGATTCGACACCAT
>CAYTJW010000591.1:0-2378 GCA_964438135.1 uncultured Thermoanaerobaculia bacterium | reverse complement strand
CGCTCGATTAGGAGCTTGGAAGTCCAGCTGGGCGATACGACGGTCTTCATCGGTCCGAACAACGCTGGAAAGACGGCCATCCTTGACGCCGTTCGCATCGCCCTTACGCGCCGCTGGGGGCAACGGGGCACGGGCTTCACCGAATACGACATCCACCTTTCTACGCAGAACGACGATCCGAAGACTGCCAGCCCTGTGTCGATTGAACTTCGAACAGAAGAGGACGCACCGGGAGAGTGGCCCGATCCCGTTCAACAAGCGCTTGACCAGATCGTTCAGACCGACCCGGTAACCGGCAAGAGTTCAATCACACTTCGTGCGGGGTGGGGCTGGAAGGCCGCACAGGAGCAGTTTGAGGCAGACTGGGCCTTCCTGAACGTTGCTCGACAGCCGCTATTCGGTGCGGCAACGCGGCGTCTGAACCTCGAGCGGTTCTGGGAATTCCTGCCTGTGTTCTACCTCGGAGCGCTTCGGGATGCACAGGATGAGTTCTCATCACGCTCGCAGTTCTGGGGCCGGCTGCTGAAGGCGATGAAGATCCCGCCGGCCCTCGAAGCTCGGGTGCAGAAGGTCCTCGACCGCCTGAACGCGAGACTCTTGCGTGCGGACCCGCGTCTGGCGGCAGTCGCGGCAACTTTGTCTGGAGCGACGAGGGTTGCCGCGCGAGACCGCGACGGTGGCGTCGATCTCCGTCTCGTTCCGCTGAAATCCTGGGATCTGTTGTCGAAGGCCGAAATCATTCTGCGGAACGAACCTGACTGGCCATGGCTGCCGATCCAACGGCATGGACAGGGCGTTCAGAGCCTTTCCGTCATCTTCCTCTTTCAGGCGTTCGTTGAGCACCTTCTGACAGAGCTCTATGAGCCTGAGAGCGTGCCGGTCTTGGCGTTGGAGGAACCTGAAACACACCTCCACCCGCAGGCAGCGAGGACGCTCTGGACGCATGTGAGTGGGCTAACGGGCCAGAAGATCATCACCACCCATTCTCCATACTTCGTTCAGCATGTGCCGTTCCGTGACCTCCGCCTAGTACGCCTGACGGCCACAGGCACGGAGATAGCCTGGCTGCCGCCGAGCTTCTCGGCGACGGTGCCGCACGTGCCGGCTCTGGACCCTGTCGTCGCGGCGTCCGGCGACCTTCTCGTGTATGACCGCCCTACACGCACCCTCACTGTCCGGGGGCTACTTCCGGAACCGCTGTACCGTGCTCTCCTGACCTGCTATGGGAGCCATCCCGAATCGGCCGTGGTCCAGGTTGTTCTCCGCGACCTCAAAGACCGATCGCTCTTGTTCATATCTGACCAAGAGCTGTCATCACTAGAAACGTTCGCTCGTCGAATCCGTGGGGAGGTGTTCTTTGCCAGCCGGTGGATGATCGTTGAGGGGCAAGCTGAGTACCTAATTGTCCACGCTCTCGGCCGAGCTGTCGGCTATGACCTTGACGAGCATGGCGTCTCGGTCATCGACGCGATGAACAACGGTCATCCCGCGCCATTTGCCGCGCTCGCTCGGGCGCTGGCAATCCCCTGGCTCGCGGTTCTTGATGGCGACCAGGCCGGCCAGCGGTATGTTCAGGCGATTACTGATCGCGGGTTCGCGCCGCCCTTCGTAGCGCAACGATGCAGATTACTAGCAGCTGGGACTCTCGAACAGCAACTCCTCGCCGACGGATTGGACACGGACCTGCGTGCGATGTTGCAGGAGCTCGGCCATGAAGACGCGCAGACGATTTCCCGTCCGGCTCTTGAATCAAGGCTGAAACACCACAAGACAGACGTTGCCGCGAGGCTCGCCGAACGCATCGCAACCGATTCGACGCTCGCAACGCGGACGCTGCAATCGTTCCGTGACGCCATCGGTGAGCTGCGGGGGCTCGTATGACTACTACGCCTTTCAGCATCGCGCTCGAGCAGCTCACAGACATCCAGAGGCAGGCCGTTAACTGGGATCGAGGGCCGCTTCTCGTTCTGGCGGGGCCTGGTTCGGGCAAGACCCAGGTGCTCACCTGCCGGATTGCCAGTCTGCTTGACGCGTCTAGGGAGCAGAGTTTTCGCATCCTTGCGCTGACATTCACGAACAAGGCGGCGGATGAGATGAAGAGCCGCGTCGCCGCATTTGTGCCCGGCCTGGAAGAGCGAGCTAACATCTCGACCTTCCATAGTTTCTGTGCTCAATTGCTCCGACAGCATGGCATTCACATTGGCATCAACTCAGACTTCGCGATCTACTCCACCGACGCTGATCGTCGCGCCGTGCTCGAGGATGCGCTCCGGAGAGCCAAGTCCAAAGGCGCAGCGGTGACCATCGACGACGTCAAGCACCTCGCGATGATCGACAGGCTCAAAGCCAGGCTGATCGAGCCCGCAAGAGCAGAGGCC
>CAYTJW010000590.1:0-4083 GCA_964438135.1 uncultured Thermoanaerobaculia bacterium | reverse complement strand
CTCGGCGGCCTGGTGGTGGCGCTGCCGCGGCGGGAGGGGGCGGTGGTCGCCGCCGGCGAGCTGCGGCTCGAGCTCGACGACCGCGTCCAGCGCGCCCAGCTCGAGCTGGCACAGCGCGCCGTGGTCTCGGCCGAGGCGCAGGGCCGCGAGGCGTGCCTGGCGGCCGAGCTGGCCGGCAAGGAGCTGGAGCGGGCCCGCGCGTTGCACCGCCAGGGCATCGCCTCGGACCAGAGCCTGGACGCCCTGCAGACCGACTCGGACCGCGCCGCGGCGGCCTGCGACGCGGCCCGGGCCGCCCTGGAGCAGGCCCGGGCCCAGGTGGACATGGCCCGGGTGGAGGTCGAGCTGACCGAGCTCCGGGCGCCCTTCGCCGGGGTCGTCGCCGACCTCTCGACCGAGGTCGGGGAGTGGATCACCCCGTCGCCGCCCGGCGTGCCGATCCCGCCCGTGGTCGACCTGCTCGACCCGGCCTCGCTCTACGTCAGCGCGCCGATCGACGAGGTCGACGCGGAGCGGGTGCGCCCGGGGCTCGAGGCGCGGGTGACGGTCGACTCGCGGCCGGGCGAGGTGATGGCCGGCCGGGTCAGCCGGGTGGCGCCGTACGTCCTCGACCAGCTGGAGCAGAACCGGACCGTGGAGGTCGAGGTGGAGCTCGACGACCCGGGCGCGGCGGCCGGCGTCCTGCCCGGCACCTCGGCCGACGTCGAGGTCGTCCTCGAGCGGCGGCCAGGCGTGCTGCGGGTGACGACCGCCGCCATCGCCGAAGGGGGCTCGGTGCTGGTGCTCGCGGGCGGCCGCCTGGTCGAGCGGCGGGTCGAGCTCGGCCTCGGCAACTGGCAGCTCACCGAGGTCACGAGCGGCCTCGAGGAGGGGGAGCGGGTGGTGGTGGCGCGCGACTCGACCGCCGTCAAGGCCGGCGCGCGGGCGAGGGAGAAGTGACGCGCGAGCGTTCAGCGATCAGCGGTCAGCCTTCAGCTCCCCCTCCCGCCCGGGAGCCGGGGGTCGGGCGGCGGGAGCTGACAGCTGAAGGCTGACAGCTGACAGCTCCTGGGGAGGCCCGGTGATCGTCCTCGAGCACGTCTGGCGCACCTACCACATGGGCGACGCGGACGTGCACGCCCTGCACGACGTCGGCCTGGCCGTCGAGGAGGGGGACTTCCTGGCCGTCATCGGGCCGTCGGGGTCGGGCAAGTCGACCCTGCTCAACGTCCTCGGTTGCCTCGACCGGCCCACCTCCGGCGCCTACCGGTTCCGCGGCCGCGACGTCGGCGGCCTCGACGACCGCGAGCGGTCGCGGATGCGGCAGGTCGACATCGGCTTCGTGTTCCAGTTCTTCCACCTCCTCGCCCGGCTCGACGCGCTCTCCAACGTCGAGCTGCCGATGCTGTTCGCCGGCGTGCCGCGGGGGGAGCGGCGGGAGCGGGCGGAGCGGGCGCTGGTCGCGGTCGGCCTGGCCGACCGCCTCCGCCACCGGCCGGACGAGCTGTCGGGCGGCCAGCGGCAGCGGGTGGCGATCGCCCGGGCGGTGGTCATGCGGCCGTCGCTGCTGCTGGCCGACGAGCCCACCGGCAACCTCGACCGGGCCGCGGCCGGGGAGGTGATCGAGCTGCTCGAGCGGATGAACCGCGACGGCCAGACCGTGGTCCTGGTCACCCACGACCCGGACGTGGCGGCGCGGGCCCGCCGGTCGGTGCGGATGGCGGACGGCGCCATCGTGGAGCGCCGCGGGTGAGCCCGGCCGACCTGATCGCCTACGCCGCCGGCGCCCTGCGCGGCCACCGCCTCCGCACCGCGCTGTCGGTGACCGGGGTGGCGATCGGCGTCGCCGCGGTGATCGCCCTGACCGCTCTCGGCGAGGGGGCGCGGCGGTACGTGGAGGGGGAGTTCGCGGCCCTCGGCACCAACCTGGTGGTGGTGATCCCGGGCAAGGCCGAGACCACCGGTGGCATGCCGATGCCGGTCGGGGGCACGACCCGCGACCTGACCCTGGAGGACCTCGAGGCCCTCCGCACGCGCCTGCCGTCGGTCGCCAGCGCGGTGCCGCTCGCCACCGGCACCGAGGTGGTCCGGGCCGGCAGCCTGAGCCGCTCGGTGGCGATCCTCGGCACCACCGCCGAGATGCTCGAGATCCGCCGGCTGCGGGTCGGCACCGGCCGCTTCCTGCCGCCGGGCGACCCGGACCGGGGCGGGGCCGAGGTCGTGCTCGGCGCCACCGTCGCCCGCGAGCTGTTCGGCGCCACCGGCGCGAGCCCGCTCGGCCAGGTGGTGCGGGTCGGCGACTGGCGCTTCCGGGTGGTGGGGGTGATGGCGCCCTTCGGCCGCTCCTCGATCGGCTTCGAGTTCGACGACGTGGCCCTGGTGCCGGTCGGGACGGCGATGCGGATGTTCAACCGCAGCTCCCTGTTCCGGGTCCTGGTCCAGGCCCGGAGCGCGGCGGAGCTGGAGCGGACCAAGGCCGCGGTGGTGGCGCTCCTGGCCGAGCGCCACCGCGGCGAGGACGTCACCGTCATCACCCAGGACGCCATGGTGTCGACCTTCTCGGCCATCTTCCGGGTGCTGACCCTGGCCCTGGTGGGGATCGCCTCGATCTCCCTCACCGTGGCCGGGGTCGGCATCATGAACGTGATGCTGGTGGCGGTGGCCGAGCGGCGGCGGGAGATCGGCCTGCTGCGGGCGGTGGGCGCGGGCTCGGGCCAGGTACTGGCGGTGTTCCTGGCCGAGGCGGTCATCCTGGCCGGGCTCGGCGGCCTGGCCGGGCTGAGCTTCGGCCTGGCGGCGGTGCGGGTCTTCGTGCACGTCTACCCGGCCTTCCCGGCCGCCCCGCCTGCCTGGGCGGTGGTCTCGTCCCTGGCCGTCTCGGTGGTGGTCGGGGCGGTGTTCGGGGTGATGCCGGCGCGGCGGGCGAGCCGCCTCGACCCGGTCCAGGCGCTGGCGGGGAGGTGAGGTGCCCGGCTGGGAGCTGGTCCGCTTCGTCGTCGGCGCCCTGGCCGGGCAGCGGCTCCGCTCGGCGCTGTCGGCGCTGGGGGTGGCGATCGGCGTGGCGGCGGTGATCCTGCTGACCTCGCTCGGCGAGGGGACGCGGGCCTACCTGATGGCGCAGTTCACCCAGTTCGGCACCAGCCTGGTCGCCGTCAACCCCGGCAAGACCAAGACCACCGGCATGCCGGGCGTGCTCGGCGGCACCACCCACCCGCTCACCGTCGACGACGCCGAGGCCCTGCGCCGCCTGCCCGAGGCGCGCGAGGTGGTGCCGGTGGTGTTCGGCTCGGCCCGGGTCGAGGCCGGCGACCGCGGCCGCAGCGTCATCCTCTACGGGGTCGGCCACGAGGCGGCCCGGGCCTGGCGGTTCGGCGTCGCCCAGGGCAGCTTCCTGCCCCGCCTCGACCCGCGCCGGCGGGGCTCGGCCGCGGTGCTGGGGGCGCGGCTGGCGCGCGAGCTGTTCGGCGACGCCTCGCCGCTCGGCCGGCGGGTGCGGGTCGAGGGCACCTCGTTCGTGGTCGTCGGCGTCATGGAGGCCAAGGGGCAGATGCTCGGCTTCGACCTCGACGACACCGCCTACGTCCCGGTCGCCACCGCCATGGACCTGTTCAACCTGGCCGAGCTGCACGAGGTCGACGTGGTGGCCGAGAGCCCGGCGGCGAGCCTGGCGCTGGCGGCCGGCATCCGCCGCGTGCTGGTGGAGCGGCACCGCGGCGAGGAGGACTTCACCGTCACGACCCAGAGCGAGATGCTGGCGACCTTCGGCCGGATCATGGCGGTCGTCACGGTCTCGGTCTCCGCCATCGCCGGCATCTCCCTCCTGGTCGGGGCGATCGGCATCCTCACCATCATGTGGATCTCGGTCCACGAGCGGACCGGCGAGATCGGCCTGCTGCGCGCCCTCGGCCTCACCGCGGCCGGCGTGGAGCGGCTGTTCCTGCTCGAGTCGGTGCTGCTCGCCACCGGCGGCGGCGCGCTGGGTCTGCTCGCCGGGCTCGGTCTGGGCGCCGTGGCCCGGGCGGTGGTGCCGGGCATGCCGCTGGCGACGCCGCCGGGCGCGGTGGCGGCGGCGCTGGCGATGAGCCTGCTGGTCGGCGTGGTGAG
>CAYTJW010000589.1:0-4087 GCA_964438135.1 uncultured Thermoanaerobaculia bacterium | reverse complement strand
GGCGACCAGCAGCTGGCCCCGCCCCGCCCGTCCCGCCCCGGCTCGCGGCCGGCCCCCGCCTGGGGCGGCCGGGCGACGGACGCGTTCGCGTCGCTCCCGGTCGGAAGCGCCCGCGAGGTCACGGGATGCCATGTCGTCACCCTACACGAGCCGGGGTGGCGGAGGGAAGCCCCGGGGCGAGCGGAGAGTGGGGCGGCTCGCGGTAGAATCCCCCCCATGGCAACCCACCTGACACCGCAGTACCGGGTCGCGGAAGCGCGGCTGCGGGAGGCGAGGAGCGGCGACGACCGCCGGGCGGCGCTGGAGCAGATGCTGGCCGCGTTGCCGCGGCACGTGGCGAACGCGCGGCTCCGCCTCGACCTCCGGCGGCAGCTGGAGCGGGCGCGGCAGGAGATGGAGCGGCGGGGCGCGCGGCGGGCCCACTCGGTGCACGTCGAGCCCGAGGGCGCCGCGCAGGTGGTCATCCTCGGCCCGCCCAACGCCGGCAAGTCATCGCTGCTCGGCGCCCTCACCCGTGCCGAGCCGGCCATCGCCGACTACCCCTTCACGACCACCCGGCCGCAGTCGGGCCTGATGCTGTTCGAGGACGTCCAGGTCCAGCTGGTCGACCTGCCGGCGGTCACGGCTCAGCACCTCGAGCCGTGGCTGGGGGCGGTGGCGCGGGCCGCCGACGCCGCCCTGCTGGTGGTCGACCCGAGCTCGGCTGCCTCGCCCGGCGACCTGGAGGAGGTGCTCGACCAGCTGGCCCGGGCGCACAGCCCGCTGGTCGGCGAGGTGGCGGATGCCGCCGACGGCGACGACCTGCCCCTGCCGACCCTGCTGGTGGTGGCCAGGGCCGACGCCGCGGGCGAGGCGGACGCCCAGGTGCTGGAGGAGCTGTACGGCGACCGCTTCCCCTCGGTCCGGGTGTCGGTTCACGCCCGCACCGGGCTGCAGGCGCTGAAGGTGCGGCTGTGGCAGCTGCTCGGCCTGGTGCGGGTGCACCACCGGGTTGCCGGCCGCAGGCAGGAGCGGCCGGAGGCCTTCGTCCTGCCGGCCGGCGCGACCGTGCTCGACCTGGCGGCGCGGGTCGACCGCGAGCTGCCGGACCGGGTCGTCTCGGCCCGGGTCTGGGGCGGCAAGCTGGACGGCCAGCGGGTGGCGCGCGACTTCGAGCTGCGCGACCGCGACCTGGTGGAGATCGGGACGTAGCGCGAGCCGGTCGGGGGCGGGCGGGAGAGCGTCCCCGAGGACCCGGTCGGCTCAGCTGGAGACGCGGTTCCGCCCGCCGAGCTTGGCGCGGTAGAGCGCCGCGTCGGCGGCCGCGACGAGCGCCTCGGCGCAGTCGGGGGCCGCGGCCTCGACGGTGGCCCAGCCCGCGCTCACGGTCACCTGCGGCGCGGTCGGAGAGGTGGGGTGCGGGATCCCCAGCCGCTCGACCGCCGCCCGCGCCCGCTCCGCGGTCATGGCGGCACCGCTGCCGTCGGCCCCCGGCAGCAGCAGGCCGAACTCCTCCCCGCCCAGGCGGGCGGCCAGGTCGGCGGGGAGGTAGAGGGAGGCGGCGAGCTGCGCCGCGACCCGGCGCAGGCAGGTGTCGCCGGCGACGTGGCCCAGCGAGTCGTTGTACCGCTTGAAGTGGTCGACGTCGAGCATCACCAGGGCCATGCCGCCGCCGTTCGCCCGGGCCTCGTCGACCGCCTCCTCGAGGCGGCGCCGGAACCCCCGCACGTTGGCGAGGCCGGTGAGCTCGTCGGTCTCTGCCAGTCGCCCCAGGAGCTGGTTCGCCGCCGCCAGCTCGGACGTCTGCTGCGCCACGAGGCGGGACAGGAGGCGGTTGCGCCGCCGCAGGGCGACGTGACGGGCCGTGACCAGGCCGGCCGCCCCGGCGATCGCGGCGAGGATGGCGAGGGCCCGGAACGAGCTGCGCTCGACCAGCCGAGGCCGTACGTCGAGGGTGACGATGGTGACCGGCCGGCTCAGCTCGCCGGCGTCGTTGGCGGTGCGCACGGAGAAGTCGTACTCCCCGGCCGTCAACCCGGTGAAGGTGGTCAGGGACGCGTTGCCGCCGTCCACCCAGCTGGCGTCGAAGCCCCCCAGGCGTTTGAGGAAGCGGACCTGCTCCGGCGAGTGGAAGGTCGGCGCCACGACCGTGATCTGGATGCGCCGCGTCCCGCCGGGGACGGTCGCCCGGCCCTGCGCCACCGGCGCCGGGACGCCGTCGAGCACCACCGACTCGAGCACTGGCACCGGCGGCGGCGGTTGGGGGACGACCCGCGCCGGGTCGACCACGGCCAGGCCGCCGGTGGTGGGCAGCGCGAGCCGGCCGTCGCGGGTGGCCCACCCCGACGGCAGGAAGCCGCCATTGGTCTCGACGCTGACCAGGCCGTCCGCCCGGGAGAACCGGCGCACCCCGGCCGCGGTGCGCCGGTGCTGCGCCACCGCCAGGAGTTCGGCGAGCGGCGCCCGGTAGACGCCCCGGTTGCCGGTCCACCACAGGTGCCCGTGCGCGTCGGCGTGGACGAACGAGGCCACGGGCTCGAGCAGGCCCTGGGCGGCGCCGAAGCGGAACAGGACCCCGTCCTCCACCACGCTGAGCCCGTCCCCGTAGCTGCCGATCCAGAGCCGCGGGCCCTCCTGCAGCAGGGCCCGCACGGCGTGGGGCATGGGGTCGCCGGTGGTCGCCATGGCAGCGGCGCGGTCGCCGGCGATGACGCCAACCCCCGCGGCGGTGCCGACCAGGAGACGGCCCTCCGGGTCCTCGAGGAGGGTCGCCACCTCGTCGGCGGGCAGCCCGTCGGCGGCGCGGAAGGAGCGTGGGCGGGGCCCCTCGACGCGCGCCACCCCCTGCCGGCGGGTGCCGACCCAGAGCACCCCGCGGCGGTCCTCGAGGAGCGCGGTCGGGTACTCCCGCGGCGACGCCGGGTGCAGCGTCAGGGTCGCCCCGCGCAGGGTCCAGATGTCGCGGCCGTAGTCGGCGGCGACCAGCGAGCCGTCGCGGCGGGGCCAGATCGAGTAGATGCAGGGGTCCGGCGATCCCGCCGGCGGCCGCGCCCCGAGCTCGACCCGCTCCCCGTCCCAGCGCACCAGGCCGGCGCACCCCACCCCGGCCCAGATCGAGCCGTCGGCCGCCTCGGCCACCGGCCGCACCACGTCGTCCGGGAGCCCCTCGGCGCGGCCGACGACGCGGAAGGACGCGGGCAGGAGCTGCACCAGCCCGCCGCGGTCCGAGCCGAGCCACAGGCTCCCCTCCCGGTCGGCCGCGATGGCGAGGAGGTCCTCGTTGGCGACCTCCGGGCACGCGACCGCCGTGATCCCGGTGCGGCCGACCCGGAACAGACCGTCCCGCCGCAGCGACGCCACCACCCCCCCGTCCGTGCCGCGCACCAGCAGCGTGCGGGCCCAGCCGGCGCCGGGGGAGGGCCGGCGCAGCCACGAGGAGGTCGCGCCGACGCGCCGTTGGAGGCCGCCCTCGAGGTCGGCCAGCAGGAACGAGCCGTCGTCCTCGGCCAGCAGGCCGGCCAGACCCGGTCCGGTCCAGAGCTCGCGCGCGCGAGTCATCTCCGGTCCGCTCAGCTCGACCAGGGTGCCGTGGAATCGCGCCAGCACCCCCCCGCCGGGGCGGGGGAAGAGGTTGGCAACCGCCCCGGGCCCGACGCCATCCTCCGGTCCCCAGTGGTGGCGGGCACCGTCGGCGAACAGGTGCAGGCCTTCCATGTAGGTCGCCACCCACAGGCGCCCGTTGGCCTCCTCCAGGACGCCGCTGACGGACGCCCCGGGCAGCCGCAGCGGCTCCGGCGGCGCGACCAGGCGACCCTGGTCGACGACCAGCAACCCTGCCCCCTCGGTCCCCACCCAGATCGTGCCGGAGGGGCCTTCGTGCAGGCAGAGGACGCGCGCCAGGGGCGGCGAGGCTGGCCCGGACGAGGGCACGGGGCGGAAGGTGCGGCCGTCGAAGCGCGCCACGCCGCCGAAGGTGCCCAGCCACAGGAAGCCGTCCCGCGCCTGGAGGATGGCCGTGACCGACACCTGCGGCAGCCCGTCCTCGAGGCCCCCGCGGCGCACCG
Organism: uncultured Thermoanaerobaculia bacterium; assembly: GCA_964438135.1. GTDB lineage: Bacteria > Acidobacteriota > Thermoanaerobaculia > Thermoanaerobaculales > Sulfomarinibacteraceae > CAYTJW01. The sequence goes on along the minus strand of CAYTJW010000589.1, from coordinate 44 downwards.
CGAAGCGCTCGGGCGGGTCGGCCCCGCCCAGCGCCGGGGCGGAC
>CAYTJW010000588.1:0-4090 GCA_964438135.1 uncultured Thermoanaerobaculia bacterium | reverse complement strand
TCCGGCCGCGCGCCACCCCGTACTCCCGGTCGACGTAGCCGCCGCCGTTCACCACCCGCTGGAGATACGCCATCAGCACCAGCTGCGGCGCCACCTCCCCGTACGGCATCCCCGCGGCCAGCACCTCCCCGTGCTCCCGCCAGAACCCCGCGAACTCCTCCAGCAGCCGCCGCAGGTCCAGCCGCCCGTCCGGGCGCACGAACGCCCGCGGGTCGGTCACGACCTGGTCCTCGGCCGCCGCCGCCAGCACCCGCACGATCACCTCGCGGTAGATCGGGTTCGCCACCCGCACCGGGTTGTCGCGCGACACCAGCCCCAGGTCCCGCACGTAGCTCAGGTCGTCGTCGTAGGCATCCCCGACCGCCACGTCCCCCGCCAGCAGCGGCTCCACCACCCGCCGCACCCGCGGCTCCATCAACCGCGCCACCAGCGAGTCCAGGTGCGTCGCCCGCGCCAGGATCAGCCGCTCCTTGGCCTCCTCCAGGTGCTCCACCGTGATCGGCTCGGGCGGCGCCACGCCGATCTCCTCCACCACCTCCCGCGCCAGCGCGTTGACCAGCCACGGCTGCCCGCCGGTCAGGGCGAACGCCCGCTCGAGCGCCCCGGCCGCGAACGGCTGTCCGGTCTCCGCCGTGTGCTCGCCGTACAGCTCCGCGACCTCCTCCGGCGTGAAGTCGCCAAGCCGCAGAGACTTCACCTTGATGTTGAACGGGCTCGAGGTCCCCAGCCGGCTCGGGTCCCCGCCGCTCGCCGCCTTGTAGTCCCGCACGTCCCGCAGACCGCACAGCACCACCGACGCGGGGAACGCCCCCGGCCGCGACGGGTACCCCGCCCGCAGCTGCCGCAGCACCGACCGCAGGCTCTCCCCCCGCAGCGCGTCGATCTCGTCGAAAAACAGCACCAGCGGTCGCGGGCACGCCGAGGCCCACGCCGCCAGCGCGACGCTGAGAAGGGCGGCGCTGCTGGCTTCTGGCCATGGGCTCGGGGGACGCAGCACCTCGGGCAGGTCCGTCGCGGCAGCACTCCTGGCGATGTCCAGGATCGCCCGCTGCGCGGTCTCGAAGTCGTCCCCGGCCGGCTCCCCGGCCTCGCACGAGAAGTGCAGCGCCGCGTACTGCCCCTCCGCCGTCAGCGACCGCGCCAGCGCCCGCAGCGTGGTCGTCTTCCCGGTCTGCCGCGGCGCGTGGACGACGAAGTACCCCAGCCGCTCGATGAGCGGTCGCGCCTCCGGCAGCCGCGGCTCCGGCGGCACCATGTAGTGCCGGCTCTCCTCGCACGGCCCGGCGGTGTTGAAGAAGCGCATCGTCCTCGGCCGCAGCCTACCACGCGGTCACGCCGCTCGGGATCGCCGCGCCCCGGCGCCTCCCCCACGGGCCGCGGGCCTCCTGGCCCGCATGCTCATCGCCGCGGCGGAGCAGGCGCGTCTGGAGACGCGTCGCCGGACTGCATGGCGTTTGCGGGAACGGTGATGTACATTCTGTACGAGAGCGAGGTGGACAATGGACACGCTCAACACCACCCAGGCACGAGAGGAATTCGCAGGGGTCCTCAATCGAGTAGCGTTCGGTAAGGACCGCGTCAGGATCAGCCGCCGCGGAAAGGTGATCGCTGCGGTGGTGCCGGTCGAGGACCTGGACCTGATCGAACGACTCGAGGACGAGGTCGACATTCGCGAGGCGGAGGCCGCGCTGGCAGAGGCGCGCGAAAAGGGGACAACACCGCTCGCAGAGGTGCGCAGGGAGCTTGGGCTGTAGTCGCCCATGGCGTTCACAGTCGAGGTCTCGCCGGCTGCGCGCCGCCAACTGCGCAACCTCGACCGCTCCGTTCAACGACGCGTTCTCAGACGGCTCGAAGCCCTCGGCATGAGCCCCCGCCCGCCGGGCGTCGTCCAGCTCACGAGCCCTGCGGGACCGCTCTACCGTGTGCGGGAAGGGGACTGGCGAATCGTCTACCGAGTCGAGGACGACAAGCTCCTGGTCTTGGTCGTCAGAATCGGCCATCGCAGTGAAGTGTATCGGTGAGGCGTGTCCCAAGTGGCGTGCCCAATGGGCGCCCCTGGCGCTCCCCCAGCCCGCCATCCCGAGGAGCTGCACCCGACCAACGTCCCGCGGGGAACCGCCCGAACGGACCGCGGGTCTCCAGACCCGCACCTGCTACGCCCCGGTACCGCATGCGCGTCTGGAGACGCGCGGTCCGTGCTGGGCCTCCAGCCGCCGAGCCGATGACTCGGCCGGGCGGGCGCGTGGGCGCAGGCCGTGGCTTCGGGCGAGCCCGCGCCCGCCGGAGTCACCCGCGCAGCACGGTGACCTCGCGCCCCTTCGGCGAGCGCGCCGCGTCGAACCGCGTCCGCTCAGCGATCGGCGGCGCGGCGCTGCGGCGGTCGAACAGCACCAGCACGCCGGTTGAGAGCCCCAGCCCGTCGAGGTACGCGTCGAGCTGCTCCAGCCCTCGCTCGAGCGGGTCCGGCTTGCCGTCCCGCCACACCTTCAGCTCCAGCGCCTCCCGCTGCCACTCACGCTTCCCGCCTGAGCCCGCGTACGGCCACCGCACGCACAGGTCGATCCGGCCGCGCCCCACCCCGTACTCCCGGTCGACGTAGCCGCCGCCGTTCACCACCCGCTGCAGGTACGCCATCAGCACCAGCTGCGGCGCCACCTCGCCGTAGGGCATCCCCGCGGCCAGCACCTCCCCGTGCTCCCGCCAGAACCCCGCGAACTCCTCCAGCAGCCGCCGCAGGTCCAGCCGCCCGTCCGGGCGCACGAACGCCCGCGGGTCGGTCACGACCTGGTCCTCGGCCGCCGCCGCCAGCACCCGCACGATCACCTCGCGGTAGATCGGGTTCGCCACCCGCACCGGGTTGTCGCGCGACACCAGCCCCAGGTCCCGCACGTAGCTCAGGTCGTCGTCGTAGGCATCCCCGACCGCCACGTCCCCCGCCAGCAGCGGCTCCACCACCCGCCGCACCCGCGGCTCCATCAACCGCGCCACCAGCGAGTCCAGGTGCGTCGCCCGCGCCAGGATCAGCCGCTCCTTGGCCTCCTCCAGGTGCTCCACCGTGATCGGCTCGGGCGGCGCCACGCCGATCTCCTCCACCACCTCCCGCGCCAGCGCGTTGACCAGCCACGGCTGCCCGCCGGTCAGGGCGAACGCCCGCTCGAGCGCCCCGGCCGCGAACGGCTGTCCGGTCTCCGCCGTGTGCTCGCCGTACAGCTCCGCGACCTCCTCCGGCGTGAAGTCGCCAAGCCGCAGAGACTTCACCTTGATGTTGAACGGGCTCGAGGTCCCCAGCCGGCTCGGGTCCCCGCCGCTCGCCGCCTTGTAGTCCCGCACGTCCCGCAGACCGCACAGCACCACCGACGCGGGGAACGCCCCCGGCCGCGACGGGTACCCCGCCCGCAGCTGCCGCAGCACCGACCGCAGGCTCTCCCCCCGCAGCGCGTCGATCTCGTCGAAAAACAGCACCAGCGGTCGCGGGCACGCCGAGGCCCACGCCGCCAGCGCGACGCTGAGAAGGGCGGCGCTGCTGGCTTCTGGCCATGGGCTCGGGGGACGCAGCACCTCGGGCAGGTCCGTCGCGGCAGCACTCCTGGCGATGTCCAGGATCGCCCGCTGCGCGGTCTCGAAGTCGTCCCCGGCCGGCTCCCCGGCCTCGCACGAGAAGTGCAGCGCCGCGTACTGCCCCTCCGCCGTCAGCGACCGCGCCAGCGCCCGCAGCGTGGTCGTCTTCCCGGTCTGCCGCGGCGCGTGGACGACGAAGTACCCCAGCCGCTCGATGAGCGGTCGCGCCTCCGGCAGCCGCGGCTCCGGCGGCACCATGTAGTGCCGGCTCTCCTCGCACGGCCCGGCGGTGTTGAAGAAGCGCATCGTCCCCTGTCCCAGCCTACCACGCGGTCACGCCGCTCGGGATCGCCGCACCCCGGGGTCTTCCCCCCACGGACCGCGGGCCTCCAGGCCCGCTCCCCGTTCGCCGCAGCGGCGCAGGCGCGCCTGGAGGCGCGCGGTCCTCGCGGCGGCGCCCCCAGCCCGCACCGCCCCACGGACCGCGGGTCTCCAGACCCGCACCTGCTGCGCCGCGGTGCCGCATGCGCGT
>CAYTJW010000587.1:0-4099 GCA_964438135.1 uncultured Thermoanaerobaculia bacterium | reverse complement strand
GTCCGAGCTCATCCCCCGCGAGCGCGCCGCCTGAGCCGGCCGCCGCTCCCTGGGACGACCGCTGCGGGGCGGCGGGCTCTGCTACGATGGGACGGGATCTCCGCAACCGAGCCGACCCCGCGCTTCGCCGTGTCGCGGCCGGCACGGACGGTGCCGGGTCGGGGAAGGGGCCCGCGATGACCGACTCACGCCGCGAGCTGCTCTCCAACGTCGACAGCGCCTGGCTGCGGATGGAGACCCCGACCAACCTGATGACCATCACCGTCCTCCTCACCTTCGCCCGCAAGGTGAGCTTCCACCGCCTCAAGGCCGACGTCGAGGACCGCCTGCTGCCGTTCGCGCGCTTCCGCCAGCGGGTGGTGGCGCCGCTCCTGCCCTTCGCCCGACCCTACTGGGAGGAGGACCCGCACTTCTCGCTGCGGTCCCACCTCCACCGCCTCGCCCTGCCGCGCCCGGCCGACCACGAGGCCCTGCAGGAGGTGATCGGCGAGATGATGAGCACGCCGCTCGACTTCTCGAAGCCGCTCTGGCAGATGCACCTGGTCGAGGACTACCGGGGCGGCTCGGCGCTCGTCACCCGCGTCCACCACTGCATCGCCGACGGCATCGCCCTGGTACGCCTGATGCTGTCGCTGGTGGAGGACGCGCCGGACCGGAGGGGCCGGGAGCGCCCGTGGCGGGCCCCGGGCCAGCTGCCGCCCGGACTGGCGCTGCCGGCCGGGGCGAAGCTCCGCCAGCGGACGTCGCTCCTGCACGAGGGGTGGGAGGTCCTCCTCCACCCCGGCCACGCCGTCGACCTGGCCGTGAGCGGCGCCAGCGCGGCGACCGAGCTGGGCAAGCTCCTGACCATGACCTCCGACCCGGCCACCGCCCTCAAGGGGCCCCTGGGCGTGGTCAAGCGGGCCGTCTGGTCCGACCCGGTGCCGCTCGAGGGGCTGCGCGCCGCGGGCCGGCGGCTGCGGGCGACGATCAACGACGTGCTGCTCACCGCCGTCACCGGCGCCCTGCGCGCCTACCTCCTGGAGCGCGGCGGCGTCGCCCCCGGGCTGACCATCCGCGCGGTGGTGCCAGTCAACCTCCGCGCCGACGACGAGCGCGACCAGCTCGGCAACCGCTTCGGCCTCGTCTTCCTGCCGCTGCCGGTCGGCAGGTCCCGGCGGGGCGACCGCCTGGCGGCGCTCAAGCGGGCGATGGACGGGATCAAGTCCTCTCCCCAGGCGATGGTCGCGTTCGGCGTGCTCAACGCCCTCGGCCTGGCCAGCCCGAGCATCGAGAGCCTCGGCGTGAGCATCTTCGCGCGCAAGGCGACCGCGGTCATGACCAACGTCCCCGGGCCGCAGCAGCGGCTCTACCTGGCCGGCGCGCCGATCGACAGCATCATGTTCTGGGTGCCGCAGTCCGGCCGCCTCGGCCTCGGCGTCAGCATCATGAGCTACGACGGCCAGGTGCGCCTCGGCCTGGCGGCCGACGCCGGGCTGGTGCCCGACCCCGGCGCCATCCTCGCCCACTTCCACCGCGAGCTCGAGGCCCTCGCCCGGCCACCTCGACGCAGGGTGTGCAACGACGCTCGAGGTGTGCTAGGGTGACACACCGGAGGGAGAGCACCATGCTCAAGGAGTTCAAGGAATTCGCGATGCGCGGCAACGTCATGGACATGGCCGTCGGCATCATCATCGGCGGCGCCTTCGGGACGATCGTCTCGAGCCTGGTCAAGGACGTCCTGATGCCGCCGATCGGCCTGCTGATGGGCGGGGTCGACTTCTCCAACCTGTTCATCGTCCTCAAGGAGGGCGCCGCCGCGGCCGCCCCCTACGCCGCCCTCGCCGACGCCCAGAAGGCCGGCGCGGTGACCGTCAACTACGGCGTCTTCCTCAACGCCGTCATCAGCTTCCTGATCGTCGCCTTCGCCGTCTTCCTGCTCGTCAAGGGCATGAACGCCGCCAAGCGCAAGCAGGAGGCGCCGCCGGCGGAGCCGACCACCAAGGACTGCCCGCACTGCCTGTCGGCCATCCCGATCAAGGCCACCCGCTGCGGCCACTGCACCTCCGAGCTCGGCTGAGGCGTGCGCCGACGGGTGCTCAGGGCCCACCGGCCCGGGCCGGGCGAGCCGCTGCGCGCGGGCCGGGGCGCCGTGCTGACCTGGGAGCCCCGCCCGACCGAGTGGCCGGGCTGGCTGTGGGTCACGGCGGCCGACGGTCGCACGGGCTGGGCGCCCGCGAGCTGGCTCGAGCTGGTGGGCGACCGCTGCCGGCTGACCCGCGACTACGACGCGACCGAGCTGAGCGTGGACCCGGGCGACCGCTTCTCGGTCGAGCTGGAGGAGAGCGGCTGGGCGTGGGGCGAGGGCGCGAGCGGGGCGCGCGGCTGGGTGCCGCTGTCCTGCCTCGCGCCGGGGTGAGGCCCGGGCGCCGGCCTCAGCCCAGGTCGTCGAGGACCAGCCGCGCCACCCGGCGGCCGATCTCGACCGCGAAGTTGGTGCCGCGGTCCCACGGGTAGACCTGGCTCATGCTCGCCAGGTACAGGCCCCGCACCGGGGTGCGGAGGTCCGGGATCGCGCGCGAGTGGCCGACCGGCGGCACCGGCTGGGCGTAGCCGGTGCGGAAGAGCCAGCTCTGCCGCACCCACGAGCGGTCGAAGGCCGGGTTGAAGCGCTCGAGCGCCGGCAGCCAGCGGTCCTCGACCTCGGCCTGGCTCGCGCGCATCAGCTCGTGGGAGGCCGGCAGGTAGTCGCCGCAGTAGACGACGTGGTCGCCGCCGTAGTGCTCGGGTGGGACGAAGTTGGTGTGCTCGCACAGCGCCAGGAACGGGAAGCCCTCGCTCTTGGGCAGGTTGTGCCAGTAGTGGCGGGTCAGCCGGCGGTCGAGGGCGGCGACCAGCACCACCGCGCCCAGCGAGCGCAGGGCGAGGAGCTGCTCCAGGTAGGCCGGCGGCAGCTGCGGCGCCAGCCGGGCCATGGCGCCGGGCGAGGTGGTCGAGATCGCCGCCGCGAAGTGCTCCGCGCCGGCGGGCGAGGCCACGCACAGGCCGTCCCCGGCCGGGCTCACCCCGCTGGCCGGGCAACCCAGCCGCACCTCGCCCCCCTGGGCCCGGATGCGGTCGGCGAGGCGGTCGAGGAAGGCCTGGAAGCCGCCGACGAAGGTCCCCAGGCGCGAGGTGCGGACGTGGATGCGGGCCCACAGCCAGGCCATGTTGACCAGCGGCAGGTTGTCCTCGCCGAACTTGCCGGCCAGCATCGGCCGCCACAGCGTCTCGTACACCCTCTCCCCCGCCCAGCGCCGCATCCACGCCTCGGCCGTGACCCGCTCCAGCGGCTGCCAGCGCCGGGTGAGACGGAGGTAGAGGCCGACCGCGCCGAAGCGCAACGTGGCGAGCGGGCCGAGGTGGCGGAGCGAGAAGGCGAGCGCGTGGCCGGGCGAGTCGAGCTGGTGGAAGGCGCCGCGGTGGTAGACGACGGTGGTCGGCCGCGGGAACAGCACCTCATCGCTCCAGCCCAGCTCGCGGATCAGGCCGAGCATGGCCCGGTCGGAGGCGAACCAGTGGTGGTAGTACTTCTCCAGGCTCCAGTCCCAGTGGGGGGCGCGGAAGCCGGCGGCGAGGCCGCCGACCTCCGGCGCGGCCTCGAACAGCGTCACCGCCAGGCCGGCCCGACTCAGGTCGTAGGCCGCCGCCAGGCCGGCCACGCCGGCGCCCAGCACCGCCACCCGCCGCTCGCCCATCGGCGGAGAGGATAGCCGGTCCGGGGGCATTCCGGCGAACGGGGCATCGGGGACGGGGACGGGGACGGGAGAGGGAGTCAGGGGCGCCAGGCGAGGGCGAGCCACCACGTCGTGGTGCCGTCGAGGGGCGGGTCGAAGACCCTGGCCGCGCCCAGGCCGAGGGAGAAGCCGGGCAGCCGGACCAGCGGCACGGCCTCGCTCCCCAGGCGCAGCTCGAGGCCGGCCAGGCCCAGCCACGGGCCGCGCCCGGCGCCCTCCGGCCACAGCCGGTGGCGGCGGTAGAAGAGCGGCACGCCGCGCCAGGCGAGCTCGACCTGCTGCGTCTCGGCCGCGTCGCCGACCAGGGCGCCGACCGGCAGCGCCGGGTCGAGCGCCCGCCCCCA
>CAYTJW010000586.1:0-4111 GCA_964438135.1 uncultured Thermoanaerobaculia bacterium | reverse complement strand
CCTCCAGGCCCGCATGCGGCCCGCCGTGAGCAGGCGCGGCTCCCGCCGCGCGGTCCGGGTCGGGGCCGCGCTCGGGCGGCGGCCGTCGCGCTACGGCATCGGGAAGGCCAGCGTGTCCCCGACCGAGCCGAAGTGGCCGGAGGGGTTGTCGTAGGTCTTGACCTCGCCGGTCGAGGTGTCGGTGACGGTCAGGGCATACTCCACGTTCGACAGGGAGCCGTAGAACACCCAGACGTGGCCGTTGAGCCAGGTCCCGTCCAGCACCTTCACCATCAGCTCCGGGTTGGTGGCGTCGAAGAACCAGAAGTAGCCGGCGTCCCCGGTCAGCGGCGCCGCCATCCCGACCCCGCTGTCGCCCCGGCTGTCGTCCCACTCCACCGCCACGTGGAACCGGCTGTCGCCCAGGCACAGGGCGGTGGCGGACGGGGTGCACGACTGCGAGCCCCCCCTCACCGCCAGGCTGTGGTCGTAGCCGGCGGCGACGGCGGTCACGCCCGAGAGGTCCGCGGGCACCGCGCACTGGCCGTAGTCCAGTCCGCCGCCGCAGCCCCACGCGACCACCGTGCCGTCGTTCTTCAGGGCCAGGCTGTGGGCGTGGCCGGCGGCGACCGCGGTGACGCCGGCGAGGCCTGCCGGCACCGAGCACTGGCCGTAGTCGGTGCCGCCCAGGCACCCCCAGGCGACGACCGTGCCGTCGTTCTTGAGCGCCAGGCTGTGGGCGTAGCCGGCGGCGATGTGGGTGACGCCGGTGAGGCCGGCGGGCACCGAGCACTGACCGTACTGCCAGTCGTGCCCGCAGCCCCAGGCGACCACGGTGCCGGCGCTCGTGCGGGCGAGGCTGTGCCAGCCGCCGGCGGCGACCTCGGCCACGCCCGAGAGCCCGGCCGGGACGTCGCACTGCCCGGCCGTGTTCTCGCCCCAGGCGGTCACGGAGCCGTCGCGCAGGCGCACCAGGCTGTGCCAGTCGCCGGCGGACACGGTCCGCGGGTCGACGAGGCCGGTGGGAACGTCGGTCTGGCCGGCGCTGTCGTCGCCGAAGGCGTACATGGTGTACCACTTCGTGAGCCACAGGCTGTGGTGCCCGCCGGCCGCCACCACCTGCGCCGCGAGGTCCATGTCGCCGGTCAGGGTGGTCTGGCCCTCGCTGTTGTCGCCCCAGGCGATGGCCCGGTAGTAGGAGAGGATCCCGAGGTTGAACTGGCGCCCGGCGGCGATCGACCAGACGACGGTGCTGTCGTTGACGTTGAAGTGGGACGGCACCGTCAGCTGCCCCTTGGAGTTGTCGCCCCAGGCGACGATCGGCCCGGTCACCACCGTCTCGGCCGCGAGCGGGTCCGCCCCGAGGCAGCAGCCGAGCGCCAGGGCCACGGCCGGCGCCGCGAGGCGGAGCGCGGCGGCCGACCTCCCGCGGGGCGTCGGGGCGGCCGGTTGGTGGTGGGTGCGGTCGTGCGTCGAGGCTGACACCTCCCAATCTCCCTTCGATCGGCAGGTCGGCCCAGGATCGGCGGGCGGCGGCACGGGACGCCGGACGCTACTTCCCTTGCCGCGCCGTGTCAACCGGCGGCGCGCCCGGGGGGCGTGGTCCTCCGGCAGGGACCCCTCGTCGCCCCTACGGGGCTCCTCGGGATGACAGGTCCGGCTGGTGCGACCCTCCCGCTGCCTGTCGTCCCGAGCCCGGGGCGGGCGTCGGGCGCGCCGGCCGGGGAGCCCCTGCCGGCGGGCCGGGGGCAGCGGGGGTCGGGCGGTCTGGAGGCGATCGCGCGGAGGGGAGCGGCGGCTCGCAGCCGACGCCGACGGCGCTCGTGGAACCGCGGGGGGGCGGCCGTGCGCCGCGCTGGCCGGTCTTGACGGGGCCGCGCCGGCGAGGCATCCTGGAGGCAGGTCACTGAGTGTCAGGAGGGGGGACTGCAACCCCCGGGGAGGTGAGCATGGCGGCACCCAGGTTCACGGCCTTCGCGCTGCTGGTGGTTGTACCCGGGCTGGCGGTGGGCCAGACCACCGAGCTGGTCAGCCTCGGCGACCAGGGGCAGCAGGGCAACGGCGCGAGCCAGTTCCCGAGCGTGTCCTGCTACGGCGACCAGGTGGCGTTCGTCAGCTGGGCCGACAACCTCGTGCCGGGTCCCGGCGGGTACACCCCCGAGGTCTTCGTCCGCGACCGCCTGGGGTCCACCACCGAGTGGCTGAGCGTGACGCCCCAGGGCACGGCGGCCGACGGCGAGAGCAACTTCCCGGCGATCTCGTGCGACGGCCGCTTCGTCTCTTTCTCGTCGCACGCCACCAACCTGGTCGCGGGCGACACGAACGGGCTCACCGACATCTTCGTCCGCGACCGCGTGACCGCGACCACCGAGCGGGTCAGCGTGGCCACCGGCGGCGGCCAGGCGGCAGGGGGCTCCTACTCGGCCCTTTCGGCCGACGGCCGCTGCGTCGCCTTCGACTCCGCGTCGGCCGACCTGGTGGCGGGCGACACCAACGGGCTCACCGACGTGTTCGTCCGCGACCGCCAGACCGGCACCACCGAGCGGGTCAGCGTGGCGACCGGCGGCGGCGAGGCGAACCTGGGAGGCGGCTACCCCTCGATCTCCGGCGACGGGCGCTTCGTCGCCTTCGAGTCCGCCGCGAGCAACCTGGTCGTCGGCGACGGCAACTCCCGGGGGGACGTCTTCGTCCACGACCGCCAGACCGGCGCGACGGAACGGGTCAGCGTCAGCAGCGGCGGCCTGGAGGCAAACGGGGACAGCGGCAGCCCCGCCCTTTCGCTCGACGGCCGTTACGTGGTGTTCGTCTCCGTGGCCACCAATCTGGTCGCTGCCGACACCAACGGCGTGGCTGACGTCTTCCTCCACGACCGCGACCTGGGCACCACCGAGCGGGTCAGCGTCGGGCCGGCCGGCGAAGAGGGCAACAACCAGTCCTCGGAGGGCAGGGTCTCGGCCGACGGCCGCTACGTCGTGTTCCCTTCGGAGGCGACCAACCTCGTGGCCGGCGACACCAACGGCGCCTCCGACGTCTTCGTCCGCGACCGCGTAACCGGGACGACCGCGCTGGTCAGCGTCAGCACCACCGGCGCCGTGGGCAACGGCTGGAGCTTCGACGCCGTGATCGCGAGCGACGGCCGCACGGCGGTCTTCCGCTCCCCGGCGACCGACCTGGTTGCCGGCGACGCCAACGCGGTGTCCGACATCTTCGCCCGCGGCGAGGGGCTGTCCTTCTTCGCCGACGGCTTCGAGACCGGGGACACCTCTCGCTGGTCGGTCACGAGCCCGTGACGGCGCCCGCCGTCAGGGCGGGGCAAGGCGGTGGCGTCACGCCTGCCTGTCATCCCGAGCGGCCTCATGCCCCTTCGAGGCACCGGTTCTGACGACTGACATGGACGCGGCGTGGCGTCCTCGCAAGTTATGGACTGCAAGACACATGATGAGGTCTAGACTCGCCGAGCGCGAGTGACGTCAGCAGGGAGGCCGGGGCGGGCCCGGCGTTCGCGGCGTCGCCTCACGGCAGGGCGTGGACGAACACCCCGGCCGGGCCGGCGAGGGACTCGGCCATGTCGCGGACGCGGCCGTGGTGGGTGAAGAGGAGGACCTGGGTGCGGCGGGCGAAGTCGAGCAGCACCCCCATGGTCGCCCGGGCGCGGTCGTCGTCGAAGTTGACCAGGATGTCGTCGACCACGAACGGCATCGGCTCCGAGGCGGCCATGAACCGCTCGAGCGCGGCCAGCCTCAGGACCAGGTAGAGCTGGTCGAGGCTGCCCGAGCTCATGCCCTCGACCGGGACCACGGTCCGGTCCGGCCTGACCCCGACCAGGCGGGGCTCGTCGTCCGGGCCGACCTCGGTCCGCACGCCGTCGAAGGAGCCCAGGGTCAGGTCCCGGAAGAGCTCGCCGGCGCGCCGCAGCAGGGGGTCCTGGTTGGCCTCGCGGTAGCGCTCGACCTCCCGCCGCAGGAGGGTCGCCGCCACCCGCAGGCGCAGGTAGTGCTCGACGTGGCCGCGCAGGGCGGCGAGCGCCTCCTGCATCCTGGCCGCCGCGTCGGCCGCGGCCGAGCCGCCGGTCATGCGCTCGAGCTGGCTCGCCTCGGCGCCCCGGGCCGCGAGCAGCCGGTCCCGCTCCGCG
>CAYTJW010000585.1:0-4123 GCA_964438135.1 uncultured Thermoanaerobaculia bacterium | reverse complement strand
ACGTCGGCGCCGCCGTACGTGACGGCGACGACGTCGAGGTCGCCGTCCGCGTCGACGTCGGCGAGGTCGAGGTCGAGCGGTCCGTCGAAGGCGCTGGCGACTGGCGTGGGGGAGAAGGCCCCGCCGCCCGCGCCGACGTACAGGACCAGGGTGTCGGTGGTCGAGGAGGCGACGACGAGGTCGCGCCGGCCGTCGCCGGTCAGGTCGGCGCAGGCCAGGGAGCCGGGGCCGTCGAGGCTGGTGGTGACGTCGTTCCGGACCCAGCCGCCGTCGGCGGGGGTGCCGTCGCTGGCCCACCAGGTGACGGTGTCGGCGACGAAGGCGGTGGCGGCGAGGTCGACGTCGCCGTCCCCGTCGAGGTCCGCGGCGCAGACGCCGGTGGCGCCGTCGAAAGCGCTGGCGACGGTGTGCCGGCTCCAGCCCGGGACGGTCGCGCCGTCGTTCTCCCACCACGCCAGCTGGTCCGCGGCGTTGGCGACCCCGACGACGTCGAGGTCGCCGTCCGCGTCGAGGTCGGCCGTCGCGACGTCGTAGGCGCCGTCGAAGGCGGTGCTGACCGGGCTGGCGGCAAAGGTGACGGATCCCCCCTCCTTCGAGGCGTACCAGACGGTGATGCCGTCGCCGCTGGAGGTGGCGCCGAGGAGGTCCCGCAGGCCGTTGCCGTCGACGTCGGCGAGGGTCAGGGCGCGGGGGCCGGGGAAGTCGGGGTCCACCGTCCGGGTGGTCGGGAACAGCGCCCGGTGGTGGATGGCCTCGTCCTGCCACCAGGCCACGGCGTCGGCGCCCGGGCTGGCGCCGGCGACGTCCGGGTCGCCGTCGGCGTCGAGGTCGGCGACTGCGAGCTGGTTGCCGCCGCCGAAGCTCGCGTCCAGCACGCGCTCGGTGAACGCGCCGATGCGCTCGTACCAGGCGAGGGCGCCGCTGCCGCTCGCGACCGCGTCGAGGTCGCCGTCGGCGTCGAGGTCGGCGACCGCCACCGAGCGCGCGCCGACGAGGTAGTCGCTCATCAGGTGCGACACCCAGCCGGCGCCGGGGGAGCCGTCGTTCTCGAGCCAGAGGACGTCGTTGGCGGCGGCGGCGGTGACGAACAGGTCGAGGTCGCCGTCGGTGTCGGCGTCGCCGGCCGCGAGCCCGGCCGCGCCGTTGAGGTTCCAGGCGGCCTCGAAGCGGACCCAGCCGCCGTCGCGGGGGGTGCCGTCGTTGGCGTAGAACAGGACCTGGTCGCCGATCTCGGCGGTGGCCGCGAGGTCGAGGTCGCCGTCGCGGTCGAGGTCGGCGACGACGACCTGGCGGGCGCCGTCGGCGGTGCTGTCGACCGTGTGCGCCTGCCAGACCCCGGGGGCGGTCTGCTCCCACCAGCTGACCCGGTCGGCCGCCGCAGCGGTGGTGGCGAGGTCGAGGTCGCCGTCGCGGTCGAGGTCGCCGGCGGCGACCGAGCTCGCGCCGGCGAGGGACCCGCTGATCTGGTGGAAGGTCCAGACAACCGGCACGCCGCCGCCGTTCTCCCACCACAGGACGCCGTCGTAGCTCTCGGCGGTGCCGACGACGTCGACGTCCCCGTCGGAGTCGACGTCGGCCGCGAGCACGAACGAGGTGCCGTAGCCGGAGCTGATCGGGTGCTCCTGCCACGCCGGGCCGTCGCCCGCCGGGTTCTCCCACCAGCTCAGGCTCTGGCTCTCGAGGCTCGACCCGACCACGAGGTCGAGGTCGCCGTCGCGGTCGACGTCGGCGGCGGCGACCGCGGTGGCGCCGTCGGCGGTGGTCGACAGGGTGATCCGGCCCGAGAACGGCACCTCGCGCGCCGAGGCGGGGGCGGCGACGGCGAGGATGGCGATGGCGGCGAGGGTGGGACGCATGGCAGTGCTCCTCCGGGGGTTGCCCTGCCGAGCAGTCTGCAGGCGAGCCGCCGGCGCGTCCATGCCGGGACGCGACAGAACCCTGCCCGATCCCGACATGCGGCCGGGCTCGCGACCCGGTCGCCGCCGCCGGTCGAGACGACAGGGCCCGGGAGTGAGCCTCCCGGGCCCTGTGCTCGACCTCGAGGTGGGGCTACTCCGGCTTGAAGCCGATCCGCTCCCACAGGGACTCGCCGTCCGCCACCTGCTTCGGCTTGAGGTGGGGGAAGGTCCGGAACAGGAAGTACGCGAGCGGCAGGACGCCGAGGACGATGATGACGGTGTCGGGCAGGGCGCGGAGGTTGCCGATCACCTGCACCAGGCCGCGCTCGAAGAAGGCGGCGTCGCGGGCGGCGTGCAGGCCGTGCTCGAACGCGGTCCAGGTCTGGGCGATGCCGACCGGGAACAGGGTGCCGACGGTCATCAGCAGGAGGCCGACGTTGAGGCCCCAGAAGGAGACCCTGAGCAGCCCGTCGTTCCAGTGCTCCTTCTTGACCAGGCCGCGCCAGGAGAACAGCAGCAGGGCGATGGACAGCATGCCGTAGGTGCCGAACAGGGCGGCGTGGCCGTGGTTCATGGTCAGGTAGGTGCCGTGCTCGTAGTAGTTGACGATCGGCAGGTTGATGAGGAAGCCGAACACGCCGGCGCCGAGGAAGTTCCAGAACGACGACGCGACCAGGAAGAAGAGCGGCCAGCGGTAGGGGAAGTCCCTGCCCTCCTGGCGGATGCCGCGGTACTCCATCATCCCGCGCACGACCAGGCCGAAGAGCGGGATCGGCTCCATGGACGAGAACACCGAGCCGATCGCCAGCCAGTAGGTGGGGCCGCCGTACCAGAAGTAGTGGTGGGCGGTGCCGAGGATGCCGGACAGGAAGGTGAGGGCGGCGGTGAAGTAGGCCACCCGCAGCGCCGTCTGGGCCGAGGCCAGGCCCATCGCCACCATGAGCAGGGCGATGACCGCGACGCCGAAGAACTCGAAGATGCTCTCGACCCAGATGTGGACCACGAACCAGCGCCAGTAGTCGGCCATCGTCAGGTGGGTGCCGCGGCCGTAGAAGAGGCCGAAGGCGAAGAACGCGACCACCAGGATGGCGGAGAAGACGTAGAAGGCGATCAGGGCGTTGTAGTCGCTGCGCTTCGCCCTGAGCAGGTGGCCGACGGCGCGGTAGACGACGCCGAGCCAGGCGACGAGGCCGCCGAAGAGCAGGATCTGCCACAGCCGGCCCAGCTCCAGGTACTCCCAGCCCTGGTGGCCGAGCCAGAACCACGCCTCGCCCAGCTTGCCCTTGATGCCCAGCACCTCGCCCGACAGGCTGCCGACCGCGACCAGCAGGATGGCGCCGAACAGCACCTGCACCAGCGCCCCTTGCGCCTTCGGCTCGCGGCCGCCGACCACCGGCGCCAGGTAGATGGCCGAGGCGACCCAGGTGGTGGCGATCCAGAAGATCGCCAGCTGCAGGTGCCAGCTCTTGGCCCAGGCGTACGGGATGAGCTCGGCCACCGACTGGACGTAGAAGGTCGACGGGTGGACGGTGTAGTGCGCCAGCAGGCCGCCCATCACCGTCTGCAGCAGGAACAGCAGGATCACGACCAGGAAGAACTTGGCCGCCTTGAGCTGGCTCGAGGTGAGGGGCGCGTCGACCAGCTTGTTGGCCAGCGCCGCGCCGGCCGCCGGGGCGTACCACAGCTTGTGGGCGTGGATCATGTAGATGAACAGCCCGAGGACCAGGAACAGCGACAGCACCCCGGCCAGGGTCCAGAGGTAGGTCTCGGCCGTGGGGCGGTTGCCGACCAGCTCGTCGGGCGGCCAGTTGGAGGTGAACGAGTAGTCCTCGCCGGGCCGGTTGGCGACCGCCGCCCAGGCGGTCCAGACGAAGAAGCGGCCGATCTGCAGCCGCTCCTCAGGCGTGGGCACGGTCCCGGGCAGGAAGCCGTAGTCCGGGTCGCCCTCGCCGAAGGTCTTCTCCCACAGGGCGAGCAGCTCGGGGAGGGCCGCGGCCTGGGCGGCGGACAGAGCCAGGGCGTCCTTGCCGGCGTCGTAGCGGTTGGCCTTCATCTCGGCCGCGGTACGGGCGTCGAGGGCCGGCCGGTCGGCGGGCGGGACCTGCTCGTAGGCGGCGCCGTGCGCCTCCCGCGCGAGCGCGTCGCGCACCCCGAGCCCCCACTGGTGCAGGGTGACGGCGGAGAACTCCATGCCGCGCTGCGAGCCGTGGCCCCACACGCTGCCG
>CAYTJW010000584.1:0-4127 GCA_964438135.1 uncultured Thermoanaerobaculia bacterium | reverse complement strand
GTGACGCGGGCGCTCGTCGACACGGCCGCCGGCGGCTGACGGGCCGGCTCAGCAGCTCACGTACAGGGTCGGGCTCCGGCTGCCGGCCTCGAGGTAGCTCTGGACCGAGCGGCCGCGGTAGAGGTCGCGGATCGAGGCCGGCGCGACGACGGTGCCGGCTGCCTGGCTTTGGTTGACCTTTGGTATCTTTTCGGAAGCTGATAAACCAGGATAAGGTCTGTACAATCTGCCCATGGACCCGATCACCAACCCGTACGCACCCGGCGCCGGGACCCCGCCGCCAGAGCTCGCCGGGCGGGACGAGCTGTGCGAGCAGGTCAGGGTCGCGCTCGAGAGAGCACGACGTGGTCGCCCCAGCAAGAGCGTGCTGATGGTCGGCCTGCGGGGCGTCGGCAAGACCGTTCTCCTCGACCGGATGAGGGAGCGGGCCGAGTCCTCAGGGATCCAGACCCTGAGGGTCGAGGCGCCGGAGAGGCGGTCGCTGCCGGCGATCCTGGCGCCGGATCTTCGCCGGGCGCTCCTCAGGTTGTCCCGCAACGAGCAGGCCGCCGACTATGCGCGGCGGGCGTTGCGCGGCCTGGCCGGCTTCGTGTCCGCCCTCAAGATGACGTTCGGGGACATCGAGGTCGCGTTGGACTGCGAGCCGGAGCCCGGGCTCGCGGACAACGGGGATCTGGAGCTGGACCTGCAGGCGCTGCTGGAGGCGTCGGGAGCCGCGGCACAGCAGGCCCGGACCTGTCTCGCCCTGTTCGTCGACGAGCTCCAGTACGTCGACGAGGGCCAGCTCGCGGCTCTTGTCATGGCCCTCCATCGAGCGTCGCAGCGGAGCCTGCCTGTCGTCCTCGTCGGCGCAGGCCTGCCGCAGCTTCGCGGCCAGATGGACCGGGCCAAGTCATACGCCGAGAGGCTGTTCGACTTCCCCGAGGTCGGCCCGCTCGCAGTCGAGGCGGCGCGCACGGCGCTGGTCAAGCCGGCCCGGGAGCAGGGGGTGGAGTTCGAAGACGAGGCGCTGCAACGCGTGGTGGACGCGACCCGCGGCTACCCCTACTTCCTGCAGGAGTGGGGGAAGCACGCGTGGGACGCTGCAGAGCGATCTCCGATTACCGCGGGCGACGTCGAGCGTGGCTCGATCACCGCGGTTGCGAGCCTGGACGCGAGCTTCTTCCGGGTCCGGTTCGAGCGGTTGACCCCGTCCCAGAAGCGCTACCTGCGGGCCATGGCCGAGCTCGGTCCCGGCCCTCACCGCTCCGGTGGGATCGCGGAGGTCATGGGGAGGGAGGTGACGTCGCTGGGACCCACCAGGGCCCAGCTGATCTCGAAGGGGATGATCTGGAGCCCCGCCCACGGCGACACCGCCTTCACCGTTCCCCTGTTCGACCAGTTCATGCGGCGCATCATGCCGGGTGACGAGTGGAGGTCGCTGTGAGGTGGGTCGCCGTCACGTCAGGACGGTAGCGCGGCGGTCCGGGTCATGAATGGCGACCTCGGGGTCGGCCGCTGGCGGGGCTCGCCGGCCGGGCCGGTACAATCGTGGTCGCCACGGAGGTGCCGCCATGCGTCTCGGGACCCTGGTGCTGACCGTCGCCGCCCTGACCTCGCCGCTCGTGCCGCTGGCGAGCGCCCGACAGGAGGGAGCCGTGCACCCGTCGCCGTACGTCCTCGTGCCCCACATGAAGGGGACCCTCGCGCTCCAGGTCTCGTCGATCACCGGTCTGTGGTACCAGCCTGCCGGGGAGGACAAGGCGGCCACGCTGCGGGTCCTGAGCAGGGCCCTCGGCGACGCCAAGACCCTCACCGGCGCGGACGCGGATGCCCTGTGGTCCGCCTTCCGCACCCGCGGCGGGGACTTCCTGTTCGTCAGCCACATCGGCGGGACCCTGGCCATCCCGCGCGAGCAGGTCCGCGCCGCCTACTACGCCGAGGACACCGGCGCGCCGCGGCTCCGCCTCACCTACGACGGCGACCCGAACGGCAAGACGCTCGACGGCGACGAGGCCACCACCGTCTGGAACGAGCTCCGGCGCTAGGGCCGGGGCGCGGAGCGCGCCAGCACCTGGTCCGACGTCCTCGGCGTCGGAGCCGGTCGATCGCTGTGGCGCCCGTGTCGTCGAGGGCCGGGCCGAGCCCCGCGTCGGGCGCCTGCCCTTCCCCCGACCGCCGGCCTCGCCTCGGACACCGTCGGCAACGGTGGGCCAGGTACCGATCCGGCTTCCCTGTCATCCCGAGGCCGCGCTCCCGGCCTTCCGTGTCATCCCGAGGTGGCCCGCAGGGCCGCCGAGGGATCCCTCCCGGATGAGCAGCATTGTTGCAGCCATCTGCCTGCGAAGACTGCGGCGTCGTCCGGGCGCTCTCCCCGGCCGAAGCAGGAGCGGGCGGCGGTCAGAGCGCTGCCCGCACCTCGCGCCGCGTCAGCTCGCAGTCCCGCAGGGTCTTCGCGAGCAGCCCCGGCCCGATCGTCTCCCCGTGGAGCACCGGGACCACGGTCCCGCGGCCGTCCTCGTGCCGGAGGTCGTAGTGGCGAGCGCGCACCTCGGGCCACCTCGAAGCCGAGCCGACCCAACGCGGCCAGGACACGGCGACCGGTCAGAGCAGGGAGCTCGCCTACTTCCCGACGGCGACCCTCTGCACGCCGACGAGCTCGAGAGTCCCGAGGTCCTCGCCCTGGACCTCGAGGCACAGCTCGATGACCTCCTTGACCCGCTCCATCAGGCGGTCCAGGGAGCGGGCCTGGGTGTGGCACCCCTGGAGCGCCGGAACGCTGGCGACGCAGTAGCCCTGCTCGTCACGCTCCACCACGACGTCGAGCTCGCGCCTCATCGCCTCACCCCTCGACTCCACTCTACGACCACCATGCGCACGGCGAACGGCGATCGCGAGGATGGGCCGCCGCCGGCACCGGGATCCCCACGAGCGCACGAGCGAATGGCCACTCGCGGGTGACCTCCACCGACCCAGTCGGCATGAACCTCACGGCTGAGCAGTCACGCCGTTCTGCCATTGTGAGAGGCACTCCGACCCTGCTCGGCTCCTGGGCATGTCCCGCCTGTCGTTTGCCTGCGTGGCCTTGCGGAACACGGGTGGCGGCACTCCCGTTGAAGGTCGGAGGAGGAGACGATGGCTGGTGAGCGCCTGGCCGAGGAGTTCCACTTCTTCCTGGAGCACCAGGAGGAGCTGGTGGAGGAGTACCGCGGCAAGGTGATCGCCATCCGAGGGCGCGAGGTTGTGGGCGTGTTCGACACCTACCTCGACGCCATCGGGGCCATGTCCGGGACGTACCCGCTGGGGACGTTCCTCCTCCAGAAGGCCGAGCCGGGACTGGAGGCGCACACCCGGGTCTTCCACAGCCGAGTCGCCTTCGGATGAGCCCGCCGGCTCAGGTCAAGGGATTCACCGTCCAGCACACCGGGCTCGCCCGGGAGCTCCGCTCCACGGTTGGCGTCGCCGCCGCGTTCGACCCGGGGACGTGAGGCCCTCGCCCGCCAGTCCACCGGTTCGGGGCGATCTGGGATACCGGCGCCACCAACAGTGTCATCACCGCCGCCGTCGTCGCCGCGTGCGGCCTGCAGGCGGTTGGCCGGACGACGGTCCACACCGTCGGGGGGCAGCAGGAGAGCGCCGTCTACCTGGTCAACCTGGAGCTCGGGAACCAGGTCGGGGTCGCCGCAGTCGCGGTCAGCGAGGGCGTCATGGCGCCGGGCACCGACGCCATCCTCGGCATGGACCTCATCTGCCTGGGCGACTTCCTCGTGGCGAACGGCGAGGGGCACACGACATCCTCCTTCCAGATCCCGGGCCGCCAGCCCAACCTCGACCTCCGCAACATCGCCAAGCCGCAGGCGCCCGTCAGGGTCCGTCCCAACGACCCCTGTCCGTGCGGCAGCGGCAAGAAGCACAAGCACTGCCACGGCCAGCACAGCAAGCGGTAACCTCCGCCGCGGCACGTGTTCCCCCCCTCGCCCCGCCCCGCGCCGTGGGCATGCTCTGGTACCTGGTCCAGCGTTCTCACCTCCAGATCGCGACCAGCCGTCCGGTGTCGTCGCGGTCTCACGTCCGCGGGCAGCGGCAGCGCCTCGCCGCGGGCGCAGCGGGCGGCGGTCTGAGCCGCGGCGGCGGCGTCGAGGAGGTCG
>CAYTJW010000583.1:0-4135 GCA_964438135.1 uncultured Thermoanaerobaculia bacterium | reverse complement strand
GGCCAGGAGCCGGCCGGGCGGCCGCCCTCGGCGACCACGCGGCCACGGCTCAGGACCAGCTCGGCCTCGAAGCGGCGGAGGTCGGAGCACACCACCAGGTCGGCGCGGCGGCCCGGGGCGACGGCGCCGCGGTCGGAGAGGCCGAACGCCTCGGCGGCGTTGAGGGTCGCCATCTGTACGGCCAGCATCGGGTCGATGCCGGCGCCGACGGCGAGCCGCAGGCAGTGGTCGAGGTGACCCGGGTCGAGCAGGTCGTGCGGGTTGCGGTCGTCGGTGCAGAACGCGCAGCGGCGGCTGGAGGAAGGGGTCACCGCCGGCAGCAGGTCGAGGAGGCTGCGGGCCGCCGAGCCCTCGCGCAGGAAGACGCGCATGCCGAGCCGCAGCTTGCGGGTGGCCTCGTCGCTCGACACGCACTCGTGGTCCGAGCCCGGGCCGGCGGCGAGGTAGGCGTTGAGCCAGCCGCCGGCGAGGCCGGGGGCGTGGCCGTCGACCGGCCGGCCGGCGAAGGCGTCGAGCTTGGCGCGGAGGGAGGGGTCGCCGAGGACGGCGGCGGGGACGTTCATGACCTCGGCCACTCCCAGCACGCGCGGGTGGCCGAGCAGGGTGCGCAGCTCGTCGGCGCCGAGGGCTGCGCCGGCCGTGGCGAGGGGGCTGGCGGGCACGCACGGCGGGGCGTTGACCAGCACGTCGAGCGGCAGCCCCTCGCTCGCCTCGAGCAGCCAGCGGACGCCCGCGAGGCCGGCGACGTTGGCGATCTCGTGCGGGTCGCAGACGACGGTCGTGGCGCCGCGGGGGACCACGGCCCGGGCCAGCTCGAAAGGGCTCACCAGGCTGCTCTCGAGGTGGAAGTGGGCGTCGACCAGGCCGGGCAGGAGGTAGCGGCCGTCCAGGTCGAGCACCTGCCGCGCCGCCCGCGGCTCGCCGACCGCGGCGATGCGCTCGCCGGCCACGGCGACGTCCGCCTCCAGCACCTCGCCGGTGAAGACGTCGACGACGCGGGCGTTGGCCAGCACCAGGTCGGGCGGCGCGTCGCCCCTGGCGACGGCGAGCAGGTGGGTGCGGTCCATGGTCCCCTCCCGAGCGCTGGCAGCAGGCGCTCCTCCCATTATCGACCAGGTCGGCCTCACCTCTCACCACCTCTCGCGACCGCCAGCCGTTCCCGGCCTCCACCGCCGGCCGGGTGCGGGACCGGGTTCGGAGGGGAGCGGGCCGCGGTCGCGCGGGGTCGCGCTACACTGGGCCGCAGGACCGGCGGGAGGTCGGGCATGAGTCGCTGGGTGGGCTGTCTGCTGCTGGCGCTGGTGGCACTCGAGAGTCGGGCCGGGGATCTCGAGCGGGCGCTCGAGTCCCGCCTGCGCGGGGCGTGGGTGGTGGCCACGGTCGAGGTCTACTCCGGCTGCGCCGGGACCTACACCAACAACCGCGTGTCGGCGGCCGGGGTGGCGGCCGGTCGCGAGCGACGTTTCGAGCCGGGCGAGGTGGCCAAGGTCGACAAGCTGAACCTGAAGCGGTCCGGCCTCGACCTCTACCTGAGCCTGGCCGAGCACGTCCTGGTGCCCCACCAGGACGGCCCCTTCGAGCTCTACGACGAGCGCGAGTGCCGGGTCCAGCTGATGCTCGAGCTGCCGCGCGAGGCGGTGGCGGGGGACGACCTCGGCGCCGCCCTGGCGGCGGTGGAGCGGGTGGTCGAGGTCCACCCGTCGCTCGCCGAGGCGACCGCCTCCCGGGCTGCGAACGGGCGCCGGCGCGAGGACTACCCGGCGGACTACCAGCTGACCCTGGCGCGGCACGCGGTGTGGCAGGCCGAGCAGGCCAACGCGGCGGTCTCCGCCCGCAGCCAGCAGGCCCAGGCCGATGCCCTTCGTGCCCTCGAGCGGGTCCACCGCGACCCGCCCTACCTGGACGGCTTCGCGGCCGGGGTGGAGGCGATGCGCTCGTGGCTCGACAGCGACTGCGCGAGCCTGGTCGCCGCCACCTTCTCGGGGCGCGAGCAGTCCGCCCCCAAGGACCGCGGCTCGGACCGCTCCTGGGGCCAGGGTTACCGGGACGGTCAGGAGCTGGCCTTCAACCTGGCCCTCCTCGACCGCCTGCGCGGCTGCTACCTGCCGGTGCCGTCGCTCGCCGGGTACTGAGCCGTGATCGTCGCCGGCCTGCAGCTCGACCTCGGCTGGGAGTCCCCCCAGCAGAGCCTGGCGCGGGCCGCGGCGCTGGCCGGCCGGGCCGCCGCCGCCGGGGCGCGGCTGCTGGTCCTGCCGGAGATGTTCGCCACCGGCTTCACCATGAGCACCGCCCTGGCCGCGGCCGCCGCCGCCCCGTCCCGCGCCGCCATGGCCGAGATCGCCCGCCGCCACCGTGTCTGGGTGGCGGGCGGCCTGGTCCTCGAGGGGCGCGAGCGCGCCCGCAACGCCGGCCTGCTGCTCGACCCGGACGGCCAGGAGCGGCTGCGCTACGACAAGGCCCACCCCTTCAGCCTGGCCGGGGAAGACCGCCACTACGAGGCCGGCGACGGCCTCGCCACGACCGAGGTGGAGGGCGTCCGCGTCGCCCTCCTGGTGTGCTACGACCTGCGCTTCCCGGAGCTGTTCCGGGCCGTGGCCGACCGCGTCGACCTGTTCGTGGTGCTGGCGAACTGGCCGGAGCGGCGGGGCCACGCCTGGCGCACGCTGCTCGCCGCCCGCGCCCTCGACGCCCAGGCGTACGTGCTCGGCGTCAACCGGGTGGGGGCAGGGGGCGGGGAGAGCTACCGCGGCGACTCGTCCCTGGTCGACCCGTACGGCGTGGCCGTGGCCGCGGCGGCGGTGGCCGAGACGGTGGTGGTGGGCGAGGTGCGGGCCGACGAGGTCGGGCGCTGCCGCGAGCGCTTCGGCTTCCTGGCCGACCGCCGGCCGGCGCTCTACCGTCGGCTCGAGGAGGAGGGGGCCGCGCCGCGAACCGAGCCGGAATAGGGCACGCGGCGGCGGCGCTTGCACGCGGGGGAGGCACCATGGGCGCGAGCGTCACCGTCAAGGTCTACTTCGAGGCGGCCCACCGCCTGCACAACCCGGACCGCAGCGAGGAGTGGAACTGCCGCACCTTCGGCAAGTGCAACAACCCGCACGGTCATGGCCACAACTACACGCTCGAGGTGACGGTGACGGGCGACGTCGACCCCGAGTCCGGGTACCTGGTCGACATGAAGGAGCTGAAGGACATCCTGCGCCGGGTGGTGGTGGACGAGGTCGACCACCGCCACCTCAACCACGAGGTGCCCTGGCTCGCGGGCGTCAACCCGACCGCCGAGAACCTGGCCCGGGCGTTCTTCGCCCGCGTCGCCGCAGCCCTGCCGCCCGGCGTCGCCCTGGCGGCGGTGACGGTGCACGAGACCGACCGCAAGAGCGCCACCTGGCGGGCGTGACCGGCGCGGCGCGGGCGGGGGAGCCGACCGCCGGGGGCCGACAGCTGACCGCTGCCTTCCGACCTCAGCTCGCGACGATCGCCTCGCCGTCCTCGGCGTAGCCGGCGAGGACCCCGTCGAGGCCCTGCCAGAGCTTCTTGTCGGCGACCCGCAGCGTCGCCAGGTAGACCAGGGCCGGCCGGCCGTGCGCGGCCAGCAGCGCGCGGGCGGCCGCCTCCAGCTTCTCGGTCTCGGGCGGGCTGGCGTCCTCGGCCAGCTCGAGGACCCCGTTCGAGTGGGGCAGGGCGAGGCTGTCGAGGAACTCGACCAGCAGCGGCCGCCGCTCGGCGAGGTGGAGGTGGAACAGGAACTGGAACAGGACCGTGTCGGGCAGGGCCTCGGCGAGCTTGAGCAGGCGGCCGACGACCCGCTCCGCGGGCAGGTGGCGGACCGACTGCGGCCTGAACTTGAGCTCCTTGGCCACGGCCAGCTCGAGGGCGGCGCGGGTCTCGCGCTCGGCGTTGTCCCACAGCGCGGTGGCCGCCGCGCGACGGTCCTCCTCGCCCATCAGGTCCCAGACCGCGAACGGCCCCCGGCGGCCGACGGCGTCGCTCAGCGTGACCGGTTCCGGCATGGCTCGTTCCTCCTCATGACGGCCACCAGCGTAGCAGCCCCGCCCGGCCGCGGCAACGCGCCCGGCGCGGCGGCGAGCGGAACCGGAGGGTGGTGCGCGCGGCGGAGCGCTCCGTCGAGCGCTGCGGC
>CAYTJW010000582.1:0-4135 GCA_964438135.1 uncultured Thermoanaerobaculia bacterium | reverse complement strand
ATCCTCCCTCACGAGAATCACCCGGATATGCGATTCCCTGGCGGGAATCGCATAGTGTCGATTGCCGTCGGCCTCGTGCTCGGTCTGATGGTGGCTCTCCTCCTGCGGCTGGCCCGCCAAGGGCTGATGACCAGCTGGCGACTCCGTCCCTATGTGCCCCTGGCCTCAGCACCGGTCAAGGATAGCGTCTCCGTGGTCACCCCTGGCCAGATCACGCCCGCAGTGGCATATCTCCTCGCTGTCTGGATCGCATGCCTCGTCTTCCTGTTCGTGTGCTGAGAGGGCACCCGGGCGGCCGCCAAGGGCGACCCGTTCGGGGAGGGCCTGACGCCGAAGACGGTGGGCAGACCCACCTGGCTTGATCTCACGGCGGGCTGGCCCAGGCGCTCTCCTCCGCTGGTGCCGCTCGTCTCATCCCCGACGTCGACGTCGCCCCAGCGCGAGCCCCACCGTGAACGCGACGAGGAAGGCGACGAACGGGTAGAGGTTCCACGTGATGTAGTCGCCGAGGTTCTCGGTCATCGTCTGGATGAGCGGGATGTGCCCGCCAATCAGGAAAGCGATGACCGTCCCCAGCGCGGCGATGCCCAGCGCCATCAGCAGACACGCACCGACAATCCGCATGGTGAAGAGCCACCCCGCGGCGAATCCAGCGAAAGCCGCCAGGACTATGGCAGCGAGCAGCAGCGGATCGAGTAGGCCCATCGTTCACTCCTCCCAGAGTGCGGAGTTGAGGGTGGGGCTGCCCTCGGTTCATGGTGTCGCAGCATCTCGCAGTCGCGCATCGAACCCCACTCGCCTCTCGGCGCGCCACTCGTCCCCCGGGCCCCGGCCGCGGCCCATCGACCGGCCCGCTCCCCGGCATCGCGGGAGTGCGCAGGGCGTGTGTGGGAGCTCGGGAGGCTCTCGATCGACCTGACAACGCTCTTCTCGACGGCATGTTCGAAGTGCTCCCTGTCAGGGGCTCCGGTTCGGCGTTCGCTGACGGCCCCGGAGGAGACGGTGAGGCCGCACCCCCGCCATCTCGAGCGAGGTGGGTTCCTGCCTCATCGGCCAGACAACACGCTGACAGGGCGCCATCCCTCGCTAGGTGCAGGAGGCTTCGGTCGGCCAGAAGGGGGTCGGGCCACATGCTCGGCGAGGATGATTGTAGCTGCGTCCGATCGGGTGGCGCTCGGAGCCTCCGGTGGCGAGGGACGATCAGGCCAGCGACGCTCCCCCCGCCGGGGGGCGCCTCCAGTGGCTTCTGCAACCGGGTCGAACCGTCGAGCTCCACGGACGACCCGCGGCCGCTCGGTAGCCCTCTGGCTGCCTCGCCGCCCCGGGGAAGTGGTCGCCCTCCTGCGCCCTGCTACGATTGGCCGAGCCCGTAGGGAGCTGAGCGTGCCCGCCGAGACTGGATCTGGCCAAGACGTCAGCGCCGCGGCGGTTGAAACGACCGGCGTGGTCCTGAGGTCGCGGCCGCTCGCGCCGGAGCGGGGCGTGGTCGACCTGGGCGCGCCCCGCTTCCGGCGGCGGGGGGAGGGCGGCGAGACCGTGGTCGACCCCCTGTTCCCGGGCTCGGACCCGTGGTACGACGGCCGCGGCCACGGCTACACGATCGTCGACGGCCCGCGCTTCGGCAGCGTGCTGTCGCTGGACGAGGTCTGCCGCGCCGTGTGCGGCGGGGAGTGGCTCGGGCTGGCCGAGCTGTACGATGGTCCGGAGAGCCGGGCCCGGCTCGCGGCCGACGCCGAACGGGCCGGGCAGGGGGGAGGCTGAGATGCGCTCGATCGAGTGGCGTTTCGTCAAGCTGGGGGTGGGGGCGGCGGACCTGCCGGCGGGGTACCGGGGGGTGGCGCTGGACGTGGCCACCTCCGAGGCGCCAGTGGGGGTGGAGGTGTTCACCCACCACGGCTCAAGCGGCGCGGGCCCGGCCCCGAGCGGCAGCACCACCAGCCTGCTCCTCGGCCGCATTGGCCGGCTCGCGCCGTGGCGCAGGGACCCGGCCGACCTGTGCGTCTTCTGCCACGTCCAGCCCGACCTCGACTGCTGCGCCGCCTCGTACCTGGCGTGGCGGGCGCTGCAGCCGGCACGGCCGGCGGGCGACGACCTGTGGCGGGACCCGGACCTCGACGCCTTCTGCCTGGCGCTCGCGGCCATGGTCGACGAGGTCGACCAGGGTCGCCTGCGGCCGGGCCGGCGCGAGGAGCCGGCCACCTACTTCAACCTCTACAGCCTGTTCCTGTTCCTCGACGTCCACCTGGCGCGGCACAGCTTCGGCAGCGCCGAGCGGCGGGCGCCCCATCTCGAGCGGATGCGGGACGAGATGGCGCGCGTGCTGCCCGGGTGCAGCTTCAACTGGAAGCGGGGCTGGGACGCCTGGATGGCGGCCGGCATGGCGCTCCTGCACGGCCTCTACCTGGCCCTGGGGGCCGACGCCTGCCGCCTGATGACGCCGGTCGAGGGCGCCGAGCGGGTGCTGCCGCCGCTCGACGGCATCGCCGCGCGCGTCCGCCGGGTCGTGGCCGGCGAGGTGCCAGTCCGGGAGCGGGACCCGCTGCTCGCGCCCGCGTCTTTGAGCTGGCTGGCCGAGATGCTGGAGCTGCTCGAGGCCGAGGTGGTCGAGTGGCTGGGGCACTGCGTCGAGGAGCTGGCGAGCCGCGACGTCCTGCTGCTCGACCTCAAGCTGCCGACCGAGCCGCCGTCGGACCGGTTCCGGCCGGTGCGGGGCGCGTTCTTCTACGCCTCGGCGGACTTCGCCGGCGCGGTCGCCAAGATGATGCGCGGCTCGCCCGACCCGGAGCACGGCGAGGAGTTGGTGGTGACGGCCGCTGCGTACAGCGACCAGCCGGGCAGGGTGTTCGTCTCGGTCGCGCCCGAGAGCGGGTACAGCCTCAAGGGGCTCGCCCTTCACCTCCACCGCGCCAACCTCGCGGCCGGCTGCCCGCCGGCCGCGCCCGGCCGCTACGCCCGCATGTCGGCGACCGGGCAGGTGGAGTCGGACCCCCTGTTCGACCACGCCGATCCCTGGTACGACGGCCGCGACTTTGGCTTCACCCTGGTCGACGCGCCGCGGAAGACCATTCACTGGCGCCTGTCCGCGGACGACGTCGCCCGGGCGCTCTCGACCGACTGGTGGCGCCTGGCGGCGGAGTACGAGACGCCGCGCTATGTCGTGTGGCTGTCCGGGATGCCGGTGGCGGTGGTGCCGCCCGCCCCGGCCGGGCCCTGAGGGGGTGGCGATGAGCCACGAACGGGACGAGCTGTTCGAGCGCCAGCTGGTGTGGCCCGTGACCCTGGCCTGGCCGCTCGGGCTCGACGTCAGCGTCGCGTTCAGCGCCTACGCCGCGGTCGGCCCCGCCGCCCAGTCCGAGGAGGTCGGCGACGCCCTCGCCATGCTGTGCCGCGCGTGGCAGGAGGCGCGGCAGGCCCTGGAGCCGGGGCAGGTCGACTTCGCTCTCGCCCGGTTCGGGGCGCTGTCTGCCCTGGTCGATGCCGCCGATCGCCTGCAGGCGGTGGAGGTGCCGGTCGCGCCGTTCGCCAGCGAGCTCGTGCAGGAGACGGCGAATGCGGCGCGCTGCCTCGCCTCGGCGCCTTCGGCCGCGAGCGGCTTCCTGGGCCGGGAGGTGGTCTCTGGCCTGGAGCGCCTCGTCGCCGCCCGCGACGGCCACGCCCTGGCGGTGGCGGAGGATGCCGACCGCAGCCTGCCGTCCCTCGCGGAGCGGCGACTGGCGCAGTACCTGGACCACCTGGCCGAGGAGGTCGAGGGCATCTGCGCCGGGCCGGATGGCTGTGACCTGGAGGAGATCCAACGGCGGGTCGACACCGCGCAGCGGTTCCTCCACCAGGAGCCCCGTCGGCCCTTCGAGTCGCCGGCCCCGGAGGTCGAAGCTCTGCTGCAGCTGCTGCAGGCCAACGCGTACGCGTTCCTCGAGGCGGCGGACGAGGTGGTGCGGCGCTTCCGCACCGAGCCGCGGCGGGCGTGCCAGGTCGCGCTCGCCCTCGCCGCCCTGGACGCGCACGCCGCCCGGCTGCGGCCGGAGGCGGTCGAGGCGTGGTGGCGAGCCCTCGAGCCGGTGTGGCGGACGCTCGGCAAGGCCGGGCCGGAGCGCGACGACCTCGGCTGGGCCCCGGACGCGGACCACCTGGTCGC
>CAYTJW010000581.1:3402-4138 GCA_964438135.1 uncultured Thermoanaerobaculia bacterium | reverse complement strand
CGCCAGGTCTCCGAGGACGTGAAGAAGCTCGGTCCCCAGCGGCGCCTCGCGAAGGAGACCGCATGAGCGCCACGACGCGACCCGCGGTCTCCACCACCGCCTTTGATCCGGTCCGCGACGCCATCCGGGCCGCGGCCCGGCCCCTGCTCGACCCGCACGTCGCCCGGACCACGGCCGACGCGGAGCGGGTCGCCGCCCTGGCCGAGCTGATCGCCCTGCTCGAGCTCGAGGCGCTGGCCGGCCTGCCGTGGCGGAGCCTGGTGGCGCGCGCCGTCGGCGCCGAGGCGGCGGTGGTCATGCAGGACCGCACGGTGGCCGAGGCCGCGCTGGCCGACCTCGCCCTGCACGGGCTGTCGGCGAAGGAGGGCCCGGCCCTGCTGCTGCGGGACCGCTGCCTCGACCCCGGGGTGGTGCTGCACCTGGCGCCGACCGAGAACGGCTTCGTCGCCCGCCAGGTCGCGGTCCAGGCCGAGCGCATCCTGCGCCAGCTCGGCACCCCGGCCGGGCAGGTCCGGTTCATCTGGCGGCTGCTCCAGCAGCGACCGCACGTCGACGTGTTCGACGAGCTCCTCACCATCCTGCGCGGCGAGGCGGAGGACCGGACGCCGCTGCACGCGGTGGTCAAGGCCGTCAACGACCTCGACGACATCCGCCGCGACCGCGAGAGGCCGGCCGAGCTGTCCGCCGGCCTGGCGGCGCTGGCGGACGCGGTGGCGAGCCTGCTGGCCACCGAGGC
>CAYTJW010000581.1:0-3392 GCA_964438135.1 uncultured Thermoanaerobaculia bacterium | reverse complement strand
GGGGGGGGGGGGGGGGGGGCGGGGGGGGGCGGCGCGGGGGGGCGGGGGGGGGCCCGGGGGGGGGGGCCCCCCCCCGCGCCCGCCTCCTACTCCCCGGTCGAGGGCATCCGCGACGTCGCGGCGGTCGTGCGGTCCCTGGTCGACGCCCTCGTCCTCGGCCAGGCAGAGGTCGACATCGGCCGCTGGCGTGGGGCGATGCGACAGCTCCTGACCGGCCGGGACGGGCAGGGCGGCGGTGTCGTCGGTTGGGTCCAGTGGCTCGCCAGTGCCACGGACGGGTCGGAGAGGGGCACCACGACCGGGCTGGAGAGGTCCTGGCGGCGCCTGGACCGCGCCCTCGAGGCGGTCGCGAGCGCCCGGCCGACGGTGACGCCGGAGCAGAGCGAGGAGGCCGCCGAGGCGGTGACCGCCTTCCGCCGCGAGGCCCGCCTGCTGGTGTGGCCCGAGGTCACGCTGGTGGGCACCGCCCTGGAGCGGGTGGAGTCCTGGCTCGACGCCTGCAAGGCCGAGTCCCAACGCAGCCTGATCGTCGCCGGCGAGCTCGAGCAGCACCTGAGCGCCGGCGACGAGGACGAGATCGTGCGCCTGGCGTCGGACCAGGCGCGGCTCGACCTCCTCGGCGGCCACGACCTGCAGCGCATCGGCCGCTACCTGCTCGCGAGCCTGAGCCTCGTCAGCGCCCACCGCTTCCGCCTCAAGGTCAGCGCCAGGGCCCAGATCCCAGCCGTGTGGGCCTACCTGGCGCCGCTGCTGGCCTGTGTCGCGGGCGGCCCGATCGTGGTCCTCGACGTGGGCACGACCTGGAACGAGACGCTGCTGCCGGCGGGCAGCGCGGCGCTGGCGGTGGTCGTCGGCGCCGGCGCCCTGCTGGTGTCGTTCGGCCTGCTCGCGGGCAGCGTCGCCCAGAGCGTCGGCCGGCACGCGGGCGGCTGGGGACGCCAGCTGGCCAGGGTCTGCGGTCGCACGGCGCCCACCTTCCTCCTCGCCTGGGCGATCGCCCTGCTCAGCTCGTTCCTGGTCCTCGAGACCCTCGACGGCACCTCGGCCCGGGTCGTCGACGGCGCCGCCATCCCGCTCCTGCCCCAGGTGCTGCTGTGGAGCGCGCTGTCCCTGTTCCTCGGCCTGTTCCTCGGCCTGGTCATGCAGGGCCGCGGCATCGCCGCCGAGAAGTGAGCCCGATGCGCCACCGCCCCTCGCCAGTCCGGCCGCGACCTGACCACCCGCACGGAGGTCCCTGATGCACCGTTCCCACCACCGCTGGCACAGCCCGGCCCTCGGCCGCGACATGGAGCTGCTCGTCTTCGGCCACCACGGCGCGCCGGTGATCGTCTTCCCGACCTCGATGGGGCGCTACTTCGACTGGGAGGACCGCGGCCTGGTCGCGGCCCTGTCCGAGCACCTGGAGCAGGGCTGGCTGCAGCTGGTGTGCGTCGACAGCGTCGACGCCGAGAGCTGGTACTGCGGCTGGGCCCACCCGTCCGGCCGCGTCCGCCGCCACCTCCAGTACGAGCGCTACGTGCTGGACGAGGTCGTGCCGGGCCTCAGGCTGCACAACGACAACCCCTTCTGGATGACCGCCGGCTGCTCGTTCGGCGCCTACCACGCCATCGCCTTCGGCCTGCGCCACCCCCACCTGGTGCGGCGCTCGATCGGCCTGTCCGGCATCTACGACGTCAAGGGCTTCCTCGACGGCCACTACGACGACGAGGTCTACTTCGTCAACCCGGTGGACTTCACCGCCAACCTCCACGACCCCGGCCAGATCGCCGTGCTGCAGCGGCAGGACATCATCCTCGTCACCGGCCGCGACGACGTCAACCGGCCGTCGAACGAGCTCCTCTCCGCCAACCTGTGGCGGGCCGGGGTCGGCAACGCGCTGCGGGTCTGGGACGGTTGGGCCCACGACTGGGGCTACTGGAAGGACATGCTGCGGCTCTACGTCGGCGGCCACGACTAGCGGGATCCTCCCGGCTGGTCGAGACGCGCATCGCGGCAGTTGCTCGCGGCCCAACCTGGACCTGGACCTGGACGTGGACCTGGACCTGGACCTGGACCTGGACGTGGACCTGGACCTCGACCTGGACCCCGCGCGGCCATCGTCCACGACCACGTCCACGTCCATGACCACGACCACGTCCCGGCGCGTCCCACGGAGCTCGACTCAACCGTGAGGATCGCGTTCCCTCGAGGACGTGGCGGGATCCTCCCGGCTGGTCGAGACGCGCATCGCGGCGGTTGCTCGCGGCCCAACCTGGACCTGGACCTGGACCTGGACCTGGACCCAGACCTCGACCTGGACCACGGCCAAGCTCGGAATCGGCGGCCGGCGAGAACGCCAGCCGCGTCGCGACGAGCCGTCGGGGCGACACGAGGTTCGTCCCATGCGGGCCGCCACCCAGCATCGGTCCAGGTCCAGGACCACGTCCAGGTCGAGGTCCAGCCGCTCGACTCCCCCACGGAGCTCGACTCAACCGTGAGGATGTCGGTCCCCTCGAGAACCCCGCTACGCCTCGACGAACTTCTCGCCCTTGCACGCGCAGATCGGGCACGCCGCGGGCGGCGTCCCGAGCTCGATGTGCCCGCACACCGGGCACAGGTAGAAGCGGGTCTCGGCCAGATCGCGACCCTGCTCCACCGCCTCGAGCGCCGCCTGGTAGAGCCGCGCGTGCACCGCCTCGGCCCTGCTGGCGAAGGCGAACATCCGCCGGGCGCGGTGCTTCTCGGCCTCGGCCAGCTCGACCATCGGCGGGTACATCTCGGTGTACTCGTAGGTCTCGCCGGCGACGGCGGCGCGGAGGTTGTCGGCGGTCGAACCCACCCCGCCCAGGGCCTCGAAGTGGCCGAGGGCGTGGATGGTCTCGGCCTCGGCCGCGGTCCGGAACAGCCGGGCGACGTTGGCGAACCCCTCCTGCTCCGCCTTCCTGGCGAAGGCGAGGTACTTGCGGTTGGCCTGGCTCTCGCCGGCGAACGCCTCTTTCAGGTTGCTCTCGGTCGTTGCCATTCCCCACCTCCTGATGCTGGCGCACGCGGACGAGTGCGCGAGAATGCATCCTACTCCGACCCGGCCGACCATGGGAAGGGGCCGGGACCGGGCCGATAGCCCCCCGGCCCGAGGTCGCTCGGGGGGCGAGGGAGCTGACAGCTGAACGCTGACAGCTGATGGCTTCCAACCGCTACGGCTCGGCGACCGCGTCGTCCAGCCACCGGATCACGGCCGCGGCGCGGGGGAAGCCGATCGGGGTGACCAGCAGCAGGGCGACGTGGTAGAGCTCGTCGGCGCTGGCGCCGGCCGCCAGGGCACGGCGGGCGTGGCTGGCCACCGCGCTCTCGGAGCCGACCGCCGCCGCCGCCGCCAGCTGCACCAGGTGGGCCGTCCGCTCGTCGAGCGGCCC
>CAYTJW010000580.1:0-4145 GCA_964438135.1 uncultured Thermoanaerobaculia bacterium | reverse complement strand
GCTCGGCCTTGAGGTGCTCGGCGAGGGCCAGCCGCTCGCTCTCCAGTCGCTCGCGCTCCGCGTCCCGGGCCGCGGCCAGCCGCTCGAGCCGCTCGCGCTCGACCGCTGCGGCGGCACGCTCGGCCTCCAGCTCCCGCTCCCGCTCCTCGAGCCGGGCGAGCCAGCGGTCGAGCTCCAGGTGCTGGCCGCCGAGCAGCTCGCGCGCCCGCTCGACGAGGGCCGGGGGCACGCCGACGGCGCGGGCGATGTCGAGCCCCCGCGAGCGGCCCGGCCGACCGAGGCTCAGGGAGTAGGTGGGTCGCTGCGCGGTCTCGTCGAAGCCCATGGCCGCGCCGGTCATCCCGTCGCTGGCGCCGGCCTCGAGCGAGACCGCGGCGAGGTGGGTGGAGGCGATGGTCAGGCAGCCGCGCCGGGTCAGCTCCTCGAGCAGCGCGCAGGCCAGCGCCGCGCCCTCGAGCGGGTCGGTGCCGGCGCCGAGCTCGTCGTAGAGCACCAGGGTGCCCTCGCCGGCCGAGCCCAGCAGCTGGGCGGTGGCGGTCATGGCGGCGGAGAAGGTGGAGAGGTCGGCGGTGACGTCCTGGTCGTCGCCGATGTGGCTCCAGAGCTGGCGGAAGAGGGGCAACGTGGTGCCGGTCGCGACCGGCAGCGGGATGCCGCACGAGGCCATGGCCAGCATCAGGCCGACGGTCTTCAAGACCACCGTCTTGCCGCCGGCGTTGGGGCCGGAGATGACCAGCGTGCCCACCCGGGCCGGCAGGCGCAGGTCGAGGGCCACCACCCGGTGGCCCTCGCCGCGGCCCTCGGCCTCGCCCAGCAGCTCGCGGCGCAGCTCGGCCAGGCGCTCGTCGAGGAGCGGGTGGCGGGCGCCGCGCAGGTCGAGGGGGAGGCCCTCGCCCGGCACCACGACCCGCCCCTCGACCCGGCGGCCGAACAGCGCTCGCGCCTGGGCCGCGTCGAGCTCGGCCAGCAGCTCGAGCGCCTGCCGCAGGCGGTCGGCCTGGGCGGCGAAGGCCGCCACGACCTCGTCCAGGACCCGCCGCGCCTCCTCGCCCTCGCGGGCGGCGGAGTCGGCCAGGTCGTTGTTGAGCTCGACCACGGCGAAGGGCTCGAGGAAGACGGTGGCGCCGGAGCCCGAGCTGTCGAGGACCAGGCCGGGGAGGTGGCCGCGGGCGGCGGCGCGGACCGGCAGGCAGTAGCGGTCGCGGCGCAACGTCGGCGGGGCGTCGGTGGCGGCGTCCGGGTGGGAGCGGCGGACCTCCTCCAGCTCGGACATGAGCTGCTGCCGGAGGTGGGTCATGTGGCGCCGCAGCCGGGCCAGCTCGGGGGACGCCTCGTCCGGCACCCGGCCGTCGCGGCCCAGGCGGGGCGCGACCCACTGGACGAGGGGGGCGGTGTCCGGCAGCTCGCGGCCGATGCCGTGCAGGAGCTCGAGCTCGGCCGGGGCGGCGGAGAGCTGGCGGCGGGTCGTCGCCACCCGCCGCGCCAGGGTGAGGAGGTGGAGCAGGTCCCGCGGCTCGGTGGCCGGGGGCGAGCCGGGGGCGAGGAACGGGACGGCGTCGTCGACCCCGGCCAGGGACAGGGTGCCGCTGTCCTCGAGCAGCGCCTCCAGCTCCAGGGTCAGGCGGGCGAGGCGCCGGGTCGAGTCGGCCGTCGCGGTCGGCTCGAGCGCGCGCACGACAGCGCGGCCCACGCCGGTGCGGGCGTGGGCCGCGACGAGCTCGAGGACTGTTTCGAAGTCGACCTGGGATCGGAACGATCGGTTCACGGCCTTCGAGGCGCGGGGTCTAGAGCAGCCCGGCCCGGCGTTGCTTGGCCATCTTGCGCAGCATCTTTTTGCGAGCCTGGATCACCTGACGCTTGCGGCGCTCGGACGGCTTCTCGTAGAAACGACGGCGTTTCACCTCGGAGAGGATGCCCGCCTTCTCGCACTTGCGCTTGAAGCGGCGAAGGGCCTGCTCGAACGACTCGTTGTCGCGGACGACGACACCGGTTGGCACGCGGAACTCACCCCCTCCTCCGCGCAGTTTGGGCGCGCAGCGACGCCGCGCAGGAACCAGCAGGTTAGCAGCGCCCCGGCGCGTGGTCAAGGGGTTCGCGAAGCGGAGACCGCGCCCGTGCGCCGCGAGGCGGCTGGGGCGTCCGGGGCCGGCCGGGCCGGGAAGCTAGCCGCCGGCGACGACCTGGGTCTTGACGGCGTCGAAGGTGGTCTCGTAGACCTTGCCGGTGTCCATCTTGAAGTAGACCGCGGCGGCGCCGCCGTCGCGCTTCGGGTACAGCCAGCGGATGACCTTCCGGTCCGGGATGTCGGAGACGTTGCGGTAGTAGGGCGTGCCGGCGATGCCGCGGACGTCGTCGCGGGTCATCCCCTTCTTGATCTGGTCGAATCGCTCCTGGGTGATGAAGCGGAGGTCCTCGAAGCGGGCCTCGAGGTCGAGCAGGGGCTGGTGGACGGGCAGGCTGGCGGCCTCGAAGTAGCCCTTCGCGGTCTGCAGCTCGTCGATGGCCTTCTTGTAGTCGCCGGCCCTGGTCACCCGCTCGCTGGCGTTGACCATCGCCTCCTCGGCGTAGATCCGCAGGCCCGCCTTGGTCTCCGCCGAGGTGGGGAAGTCGTTGATGCCGAGGGTGAGGAAGTCGGCCAGCCTGGTCTGCAGGTCCTCGTAGGCCGCGTCCAGCGGCGCGATCGTGGCCTTGAGAGCCGCCAGGCGCTCGCGCTGCTCCGGGGTGCGCTGGTCGTCGGCGACGGCCTCGATGGTCGCCAGCTCGTCGCGGGCCGGTTCCAGCTCCCGCCGGGTCTTCAGCAGGCCGGCGTAGGCCTGCTCGATGGCGGTCATCTGCTGCTTGAGCTGGTCCTGGGTGGGGGTCTCGTCGGTCTCGCCCTTGCCCTTGCACCCTGGCGCCAGGCCAACGGCGAGGAGGACGACGAGGAGGGTCGGAAGGAGTCGGCGGATGGTCATTGTGCCTCCCTTCGCGCCGACGCTAGCAGAATCGCCGGCCCGTGACAATGCGGCCGCACGGCCCGAGTCGCCTCCCCGCGGGCGCGGTTCCTTGACGCACCCCGCGCGAGGTGAGGATAATGCAGCTGTCGCGAACCGGGAGGCACCATGGACGCGTACGACACCATTCTCGAGCTGGTGAAGCGGGTGCAGGAGCGTGGTCTCGAGACGGTGAGCAACCGCCTCGGTTCTGTCGCCGGGACCCTGGAGCAGCTGATCAACGAGGCCCGCTCCTCGATCCAGGAGGCGGTGCCGAGCTCGCCCGAGGAGCTCTTCCCGGCTGCCGAGATCGAGGCTGCGGTGACGCAGCTGCGGGACAGCGTCGCGGAGGCCGACGAGCGGGCCCGGGGCCTGTCGGCCGAGATCGCCGGCCTGCAGCAGCGCCTGGACGAGACCCTGCAGCGGGCGACCGACGCCGAGCGCCGGTTCGAGGAGGCCGAGCAGCGGGCGACCGACGCCGAGCACCGGTCCGAGGAGGCCGAGCAGCGGGCGACCGAGGCCGAGCAGCAGCCGCGCGAGGCGCCGGCCGCAGCGGCGCCGGCCGGGCTGTCGCTGCCCCTGCTGCGGCGGCTCGACCGGGCGCGCAGCCAGTCGGAGCTGCTCAAGGAGCTCCTGCCCCTCCTGGCCGACCACTGCGGCCGAGCGGTGGTGCTGGTGCTGCGCGGGACCGCGATCTCGGCCTGGAGCGGCATCGGCCTCGACGACCCGGAGCGGTTGCGGGCGTGGCAGGGCGACGTCGGCGGCTCCGAGATCCTGCAGCGCTTCGCCGGCGAGGCGCTGCCGCTCCGCTTCGGCCCCGACCGGGACGCGATGGTGTCCCGCTGGCTCACCGGCGAGGCGGCGGCGCGCGAGGCGATGCTGGTGCCGGTGTGCCTGCGCGGCAAGGTGATGGGTGGGATTTACTTCGACCACGTCGCCGGGCGCCCGTGGCGGCCGGCCGAGGCGCAGGCGCTGATCGCCCTGACCTGCTGGCTGATCGACACGCTCGCCTACCGGCAGACGGTGCCGACGCCGATGCTCGCCGAGGCGACCGACCTGCTCGGCGAGGTGCCGCTCGCCGCCGAGGAGGCGCTGCCGGCGCCGTTCGAGGAGGCCGAGGCCGCCCCGCCCGAGGAGGAGCCGGAGATGCCCGAGGCGCCGGCGCCCGTCCCC
>CAYTJW010000579.1:0-4150 GCA_964438135.1 uncultured Thermoanaerobaculia bacterium | reverse complement strand
TGCCATGCCAACAGAGTATCACATTAGGCAATGAACTTCCGGGATGTTGTACTAGATTGCCGTTGGCGCGCACCAGGGTGGCCTCGATCACCTGGTGCGCCTGCGCCCAGGCGTGCCAGGGGAGCAGTCCGCCAAGGTCAAACGCCAGCTCCTGAGGTGGGACCGGCACGACCACCTCGGGCGGGGCGACGACGGGCAGCGTGGCTGGGCTCCCGCCGTCGAGAGCCTCGAGCTCGAGCAGGGTCACGCCGTCGGCGACCGGCCGCGCGAGCCGGATGCGCCACAACCGGTCGCGGACTATGACGCGGTCGCCGGGGGCGAAGGTCATGGGCATCGCCCCGTGGGGGGTGCTTCTGCCAAACGAATCACGGCCACCGAGACCACCGGGTTCAGGCTACCCGCGCCGCTCGGTGGGCGCAATCGGCGCGCCCCCTGCCCTACACCCCCCGCCCCAGCTTCTCCTCGACGCTCCGCACCTTGTCGGCGAGGCTCTGGGGACGGTCGGTGCGGGTGCCGAGGCGCAGCGTGGTGGCGATGCGCGGCGCGCCCATCTCGTGCAGCACCTCGTGGCAGCGCCTGAGGGCCGAGAAGACCTGCTCCCACTCGCCCTCGACGTTGGTGCCGTTGGCGTGCAGCTGGGGCGCGAGGCCCGCCTCGGCCAGCACCCGCTCGCAGGCGGCGACGTAGGGCGACAGCGACAACCCGACGCCGAGGGGCACGACGCTGATGTCGGCGATGACCTTCATGGGCACCTCCGGGGGGAGGATGGACCAGGTCGAGGCCGAGGTCCAGGTCCAGGTCCAGGTCCAGGTCCAGGTCGAGGTCCAGGTCCAGGTCCAGGTCCAGGTCGGGCCGCACGGGACCGCGTCCCCGCGCGTCTCGACCGGCCGGGAGGCGCCCGCCAGGTCCTTGAGGGAGCGAGATCCTCACGGTTGGTTCAAGTTCCGTGGGATGCCTCGGAACGTGGACGTGGACGTGGTCGTGGACGTGGTCGTGGACGATGGCTGGGCGGGGTCCAGGACGTGGTCGTGGACGTGGACGATGGCTGCGCGGGGTCCAGGTCGAGGTCCAGGTCGAGGTCGAGGTCGAGGTCCAGGTCCACGCCGGGCTGTGGTCATCGGGAGTCCGAGCGCGCCTCGACCGGCGGGGAGGCGCCCGCTAGAATCCGCTCCGGCAGCGGGAGCGGGGAGGACGCGAGTGGCCGAGAGGGCTCAGGAGCTGTGGCTGGTGCGGCACGGGGAGACGACCCACAGCGCGGGGCGGCTCCTGGCCGGCTGGGCCGACCCGCCCTTGACCGCCTGCGGCGAGGCGGAGGCGATGGCGCTGGCGCCGCTGCTCGAGGGCGTGAGCTTCGCCGGGGTGTGGTCGTCCGACCTCCGCCGGGCGCTGACCACCGCCCGCCTGGCGTGGGGCGAGCCGCGGCCCGAGCCGCGCCTGCGCGAGATCTCGTTCGGCCAGCTCGAGGGCGCCTTCTGGCCTGACCTGCCGGCGGAGGTCGACGCGGCGATCCTCGCCTTCTCGGGCTTCCAGGCCCCGGGCGGCGAGTCGGTGGCCGCGCTCGAGGCGCGGGCGCGCGAGGTGGTGGCCTCGCTCGACGGCGGCCGCCACCTGCTCTTCACCCACGGCGGCGTGGTGCGCGTGCTGACCCGCCACCTCGGGCTCGACCGCTTCCTCCGGACCGGCTCGCTGGCGGTGGTGGACTGGCCGGGTCAGCGCCTGCTCCGCCTGCACGAGCCCGCCGGCTGAGGCGCCGACGAGCCTCCGCCCCCCTCAGTCCGCCACCAGCTGGCAGGGCACGTAGGCGGGGTCCTCGCTCGAGTTGTCGACCACCACCCCGTAGGCGAAGACCGGGCCGGTCGCGGTGGTGACCTCGGCCCGGCCGGAGTCGACCCGGCCGCGGGCCAGGACCCGGTTGAGCTGGACCTGGCTGTGCGGGAGCAGGTCGTGGACCAGCACCAGCAGGGTCCGGCCGTCCTCGGCGAGCAGGCGGACCTTGACCTCGACCGGCGTCGGCGTGGGGTTGACCAGGCCGAGGTGGCTGCGGTGCTCGGCGTCCTCGCGCAGGCCCGCCAGGTGGCCGACCACGCCGGGTCGCACGGCCTCGGCCAGGGCCAGGCCGGGGACGCCGAGGCCGACCGCGCCCTCGCCCTCCGGCCCGACCAGGGAGACGCGGCTCCACACCTCCAGGTCGGGCCGGTCGCTGCACACCACCAGGCCGCCCAGCCAGGGCCGCCAGAACGGCCGCACGACGCTGGTCACGACGTCGTCGAGGCGGGCGGCGGCGCCGGCCGAGAGGGGCTGGTCGAGGGTGGCCAGGGCCGACGAGCGGTTGTCCTGGTCGCGCGCGAGCAGGGCGACGCTGAGCGCGGCCGGCAGCTCGCCGGTGTTGACCACCTCGACGTCGGTGACCCAGTTGTACTGGTTGAGGCGGGGGGTGCGGGCCGCGGTGGGCACCCACCGGCAGTGCTCGTAGACCAGCGGGTCGCCCTGCCCCGGCACGAGCTCCCCGGCCGGGGCCGGGCCCGCCAGGAGCAGGGTCGGGAAGAGGAGGGTCAGCAGGACGACAGGTCGCATCGGCGCACCTCCATCGGTGGCACTCCATCCCATTCTACCGTCCCTCGAGTGCCGTATTGGCACCACTCCCCTCCCGTGCCCGAGCCCGCTCCCGACCGGGCGGGCGAACGAGGCCTCGTCACGGTGCGGCAGGGCCGGCGAGCCGGAGGTCGCGGGAGGGGGTCCGAGGCACTGCGGGGTGGCCGCCGGGACCGAGTCGAGGTGCGGCGGGACGGCACTCGGCGAGGCGGACCGCTCGCGGTTGGAATTGCTGGCACGGCGATTGCTATTGGAAGGTGGCAGCCGAACGCAGAGTCGGCGAACGCATCATACCCCCTCCTTCCTCCGGCGGGCCCCGCGGCCCGCCACATTTTTTGGCGAGCGGCGAGCGGCGAGCGGCGAGCGGGGAGCGGGGAGCGGCGAACGGTCAGCCGGCGGGGCTGGGGTCGAGCTCCCACTCGAGGGAGAAGCGGACGGTGCCGCCAGCGGCCTCGACCTCCTCCTCGCTGAGCGGCACCGGCACGGCCCGGTCGCCGTCGACCTCGAAGCCGGTGGCGCCGGTGAAGCGGCCGTCGAGGAGCACGACCTCGAGCCGCTCGATGCCGTCCAGCAGGGCGAGGACCGTCTCGTCGTCCCCGTCGCCCCCGGCGGCGCTGGCGCTGTCCTCGCTGTCCTCGGGAATGGACACCACGAGGTCGAAGCAGAAGCGGTCGCCGTCCCGGGTCAGGCTGGCGTGGCCTCCCAGGTCGAGCTCGGCCAGCAGGGCCTCGACCATCGCCTCGGCCGAGGCGAAGCGGGCCTCGGTCCACACCGCGTAGGGCCTGCGGCAGCGGGCCAGGCGCGAGTCGACCGCGCTGGCGCCGGCCCGGGCGAGGGCGCGGGCGACGTCGTGCTCGCCCGCCTCGAGGGCGTCGAGGAAGGCGGCCTCCTCCTGGTCCCGGTCGGCCCTGTCGGGGGCGTTGGAACGGGCGTTGCGCTCGACCACGACCCAGGTCACCCCCCCGTCCGCGTCCACCAGCAGGGTGTGGTGGGTGTCCTTGAGGATGCAGCCGGTGGCGAGCAGCCCGGCGGCGACCAGGGCGACGACGGCGGTGGGACGCATGGGTCACCCCCCACCGCCAAGATCGGTCGCGACGGGGGCGGGGTCAAGGGCGACGACCACGACCACGTCCAGGTCCACGTCCAGGTCCACGTCCAGGTCCACGTCCAGGTCCAGGTCCAGGTCCAGGTCCAGGTCGAGGTCGAGGTCCAGGGCGGGCGGGGGAGCTGACAGCTGACAGCTCCCCGTCCTACCCCCCGCCCTGCTGCTGGCGGCGGATCTGGTCGATGATGCGCTCCTTGTCGGCCTGCTCCCGCATCTGCCGCTCGAGGCTCTCCCGCACCTCGGGCGGCAGGTTGCGCAGGGCTTCCGGATCGACGTTGGCGAACGGGTTGCCGCCCCCGGGCGGCGGCGGCACCGACCGGAACGCCTCCCAGCCGCGGCTGAAGCGCTGCCGGTGGGCCTCGGCGACGGCGTAGACCCGGTCGTCGGCGTTGCCGCGGGCGTAGGCCAGGGTGCGCTGGTCGGCGTCGGTGAAGGTGCCGCCGAAGGCCAGGG
>CAYTJW010000578.1:0-4164 GCA_964438135.1 uncultured Thermoanaerobaculia bacterium | reverse complement strand
GAGGCCAACACGACGTCCAGTCCCCAGGTCGTCTCGGCGTACAGCGTGTCCTCCAGGACGTGGGTCAGCCCGAGATTGGCTGCCAGGGGCAGCCGCCAAACAAATGGCTCGTGCCAGGCAAGCTCGAAGCGGCTCTCGCGCTCGCGCTGCGCCTGCCACACGACCCGGGCGCGCCGGCCCGTCCCGAAGAGGTTGCCGAGCTCGAGGTCCACGAACCCCGAGACGTTCCCTTTCTTCCCGCTATAGCCGACCAGGCCGGTGAAGCTGCTCACGCGCCGTTCACGGAGCCGGAAGAGCACGTCTGCCGGCAGGCTGTCGCCGCGCGCGTCCTGCCCCGGGCCGGCCAGCAGCAGCGGACCCTCGACCTCGTCGAACAGGCCCGTCGACAGCAGCGCTGACCGCGCTGTATCCCACCGTCCGGCCCGGTACGCCTCCTGCCCCCCCCAGCCGAGCAGGCGCAGCAGATAGCCTGGCCGCGTCGCGCGGTTGCCCTCGAACCGCATGGCCCGAACGACGACACGGGGCCCCGGGTGAGCCTCCAGCTGGACGGTGAGCAGGCTGTCGTCGCCGCAGCGGGTGCTCGCGCGCACCCGGGCGAGCGGGTGGCCCTCTTCACCCCAGCGCTCCAGCAGATCCCCGACGTCGCGCGCAACCTCTTGGGCAGGTGACCCCTTGTGGGGCCAGGGTCGCTCGACACCCGGCGGGACCGTGGGACCGCGGGGTCGACTGGGCCCGGGGCCCGGAGTGCCCGCGGGCTTGCCGGCGTCTGTTTCGCCGCACTCGGAGCATGACCAGAGGATGCGATAGCCGAGCAGGGGCTCTCCGGGGGTCAGCACCCAGGCACCCTCTTGGCCCGGGCAGAGCCGCCCGTTGAAAAAGCCCCGTGGTCCCAGCTCCGTGAGCCGCTCGGGCCCAAGACCGCCGCGCTGCGACAGCGCCGCGGCCCAGCCCCGCCTTTCCTCCAGCGAGGTGGATGCTTCCCGGTTCGCCGCCAGGCTCGCGCCCGCTTCCAGCCCCGGGCCGGGGGCAGAGCGCACCTCGCGCGAGCAGCCGGCAGCGGCGACCAGCGCCACCGTGACCGCCACCGCGCCCGCTACGGCGCCCGCCGCTGCCAAGGCCGTCGCCGCCATGGACGCCGCCGCCAAAGCCGCCGCTGCCGCACCCCTGCCGATCGCTCTGCCCATTGCCGCCGTCAACGTCACTCCCCGCGCCGTGCGGGCCCTGCCCGACCCGCGTGCGGCGTCAGAAGAACGCCCGCGCTTCCATCGTGCCCGTCACCACCGTCTGGCGCCCCTCGCGCCGATCGACCCGCAGCGACAGGCTGGTGGCGACGATGTCCCACGGGCGCACCGAACCGTTGAGGCTGATGCGCCACCCCGGCCGCTCGACGACGAACGCGCCGCTGGTCCCGGAGTCCCCACTCACCCAGAGTCGCTCCGCGTTCAGCTCGAGACGGCCCCGGCGGCCGAGGTCGGCCACGGAGCCGACCCAGGCCTTGAGCCCGTCGCGCCGCTGGCCCGCCGGCTCGAAGTTGTCGCGCGCGATCTGACTGCCGAGCCGTGCCGACAGCGGCGCGAGGAACCTCCAGGTGACCTCGGCCTCGGCATACCCGCGCCGGCGTTCGTCCTCGTCGGGGGCCAGGCCGCCGATTTCCTCGCCCGACGACGCGCGCTCGCGCTCCCGGCCCAGGTCGAGTCGCGTCTGGAGCGCCGGGGTCGCGCTCCAGCGCGTCGTCAGCTCCTGGGTCAGCGTGTTGCGCCGGCGAACATATCCGGTCGCACCGCGCTGCGCCGACCGGCCGTATTCGATCAGCAGGCGCGGCGCGGGCGCTCGCGCCTCGCCCTGCCAGGCAAGCTCGCCCCGCAGCGTGCCGTTGTGGTTGCTGGCGGGCGCGTCGCCCGAGACGATGTCTCCCGGCTGCGCGAGCAGGTCGCTCACCGACTCAGGCGTGCGCAGCCGCACCCGGCCGTACAAGGCGACGTCGATCGCGGCCAGCCGGCCGGCGTCGCCGGCCAGGGCCGCGACCGGGCGGCCGCTCATCCGCAGGGCCGTGTCGAGACGGGTCTCGAGGCGCCCCGAGTCACTCTCGGCGTAGAAGACCTCGTAGTCTCCCAGGCCGACGTAGCGCCCGGTGCTGTCGTAGTGGCCGCCGCCCAGCCCGACGAAGACGAGCTTCTCGGCCAACAGCCGCACCTCCTCGGTGGTCAGATTGCCGCGCCACTCGCCGCTGAAGAGCCGGTCGCCGGCCTTGTGCGACGCAACCCAATCGGCCAGATCGGTCCGGTTCAGCAGGTTGTCCGCGGCATCCCGCGTTGTCGTGCGCGAGAGCAGCAGGTGTAGCAGGCTGCGCTCGCCCTCGGCCTCGGCCTCGAGCTGGTCGAGCCTGACCCGCTCGCGCGGGCTGCGGCCCTGCGGCGTGTTCTCGTGCTCGCGACGCAGCCGGGAGAGCAGGTTCAGCCGGCCCCAGGCCGCGAGCTGCCCGGTGCCCATCCGCAGCGCGTAGGTCTCCTGCCCCCGGCCGCTCGTCGTTTCCCCCGTCCCGCGGCGCAGATCCTCGGCCTCCAAGGAGCCCTCCGCCTCGATGCGCCCGTGCCAGCCGAGGCGCGCGACCCACTGCCGTTCGCGACCCGCAACGCCGTGGAGGCGCGAGCGGCCGAGCCACGTCTCGGCCAGCGCCTGCATCCGCCCGGCGCGCTCGGCGCGCAGATGCCAGCGGCCGCCCGTGAAGCCGCGCGGCGAGTCGAGACCCTCCCATTCCGCGAGCAACTGCGCGCCGCCGCCGGGTCGGGCCGTCAGCCCGGCCGCCCCGCGCTGGTCGCGACCGTCGAGCAGGCCCGCCGGCGCATTCCAGCGCCGGTAGTAGAAGGCGGGATCGAGCGCCTCGGGCGCCGTGAATCGCTGGCTCACGCCCCGGTAGCGTCCGTGCAGGCTGAGCCGATCGCCGCGGGTTCCCAGGAGCGGATCGAGCTTCCACGTGGCGTCGGCGCTGAGTGCCCCGCCGCCGTTGTCCCCGTCGTCGCGCGAGGAAAGCACGTTGCGATCCCGCCACGAGAAGGCGCCCTCGCCCGCCAGCTCGAGGCCGCCCCCCAGAAGGCCGCCGGCTCTGGCCCCCACGACGTCGAGCTGCTCCGGCAGATAGAGCCGGCGCCCCGGCAGGAAGTCACCCCGGTCTCGACCGGCGAAGACGTAGATCGTGTCCCCGGCGGCCAGCGTCGAGTCGCGATAGTCGCCCTCGTCGGCCGCCACCTTGACGAAGGTAACCTCGTAGGAGCCGAGATAGGCGCCCGCGGTGTCCTTGCCCAGGTAGACGTAGATCGGGGCGTCGAGCGTGTCGGACTCGACCAGCTCGTACGGGCCCTGGCCCGCCCCGAGGTGCTTGACGCCGCCCTCCATCCCGGCGGTCACCGAAT
Source organism: uncultured Thermoanaerobaculia bacterium (assembly GCA_964438135.1). Taxonomy (GTDB): domain Bacteria; phylum Acidobacteriota; class Thermoanaerobaculia; order Thermoanaerobaculales; family Sulfomarinibacteraceae; genus CAYTJW01. The sequence goes on along the minus strand of CAYTJW010000578.1, from coordinate 754 downwards.
CGCCCGCCGCGCGCAGGATCGCCCGCTCCTCATCCGTCAGCTCGAGCGTGGGTGAGCCGTCCGGATCGTCGTGTTCGTGAACCCAGGCCGTGGCGATGTGAGCCGCGCTGTCCCCGGCGGCAGCGTCGAGCGCGTAGTAGCCACGATCGAAGACGCCCTGGCGCACCTGGTACTCGACCCGCACCTCGCTGTGGGCGTGGATCGGATTGCGCGTCGTGAAGGAGATCTGCCCCTCCGAGTAGTCGACCGTGTAGTCGGCGCCCTCACCGCGCTCGAGCCGCCGGCCGTCGAGCCAGACGCGCTCGCTGCCCGCGACCATCAGCGCCTCCTCGCCCGGGCGGCTGGTGACGAGCTTGTACGGACCCTGCCGGCCGTCCTGGCCCAGGAACTCGGCGGTCTCGTAGCGCCCCGTGCCCCGTCCCAGGGCCCCGCCCCCTCCGGGCCCGCCGGCCGGACCGCCGTGCGCGCGCACGCCCTGCAGCTCGCGGCGATGCGCGAGGAAGGTGAGCTCGCTCTGGGCCACCGTGAGGTCACCCAGATCGAGCCCGCCCCACGGCGAGGTGACCGAGATCAGCACCTTGTCGAGATCGGCCAGCTCCGCGGTCGTGCCCTCGGGTTGCAGCGGCAGGTTGCGGTCCGTGAGCACGGCGCTCACCTCGATGCGCTCGGCGAGCTGCCCGCGAATCGTCATGTCGAGCGACTGGGTGAGGTTCACGTCCTGCCGATTGCCGAATTCGAGGGAGACCGTCTTGCT
>CAYTJW010000577.1:0-4166 GCA_964438135.1 uncultured Thermoanaerobaculia bacterium | reverse complement strand
CCGCGAGCGCCAGTTGGCCCGGTTCGCCGGCGCCGCGGCGCGCTGCAACGCCGACATGGGGCCGGAGCTGATCGGCCGCTGCGCCCGGCCCGACGCCGACGGCGCCCGCCTGCTGGAGCGGGCGACGCGGGTCCTCGGCCTGTCGGCCCGCGCCTACCACCGCATCCTGCGGGTGGCGCGGACCATCGCCGACCTGGGCGGCGCCGACGCCGTGGCGGCACGACACGTCGCCGAGGCGATCGCCTACCGCGCCCTCGACCGCGACCCGCCGCCCGACGCCTGAGGGGGCGGCGGCCGGACAGACAAAGAGGGGCCGAGGGGAAGCCCTCGGCAACTGAAAGGAGGAGGTTGGACCGACCGGCACAACCTGCGACCGGGTCGCCCTATTCCCGGCTCGCCCGCCGCGGCCCGGCCGAGCGCCCGGCGGCGGCGGCCGCGAGCATCGCCTCGGGCTGGCAGGAGGAGCGCCAGTCGGCCTCGAGCGGCGGCGAGCCGGAGAAGCCGGGGTAGCCCCGCACCACCAGCCGCCAGGCGTCGAGCCACAGCCGCCGGTCGAGGTCGGCCGGGTCGTGGCGGCGCTCCGGGCCGTACAGCGGGTCGCCCGCCACCGGCCAGCCGGCGTGCGCCAGCTGGACCCGGATCTGGTGCTTCCGCCCGGTCGCGGGGCGCAGCTCGAGCAACGCCAGGTCGCCCTGCCGCGCCCGCACCGCGAGGTCGAGCCGGGCGTTGGCCGGGAGCCCCGTCACCACCTCCTGGCGGCAGTAGTCGGCCGCGCTGCGGGCGACGTGGTCGAGCAGCGTGGCCCGCTCCGGCGGCGGCGGGCCGAGGAGATCGCACACCGCCAGGTAGTGCTTCTCCAGCCGCCGGTCGCCGCTCTGGAAGAGGCGGGCGAAGTGGCCGCGCGAGGCCGGCTCGCGCGACAGCACGACCAGCCCCGAGGTGAGCCGGTCGAGGCGGTGGAGCGGCGCCAGCCCCGGCTCGCCGAGATGCTCCTCGAGCAGGTGGAGGAGACAGTGGCGGGCGTAGCTCCCGCCCGGGGTGGTGGGCAGGAAGGGCGGCTTGTCCACCACCAGCAGGTGCTGGTCGCGCCACGCCAGCCGGAAGTCGGTGCGGACCGGCGGCTCCGCCTGAACCTCGCGCCGGTAGTGGACCGCCGCGCCCGGCTGGAAGGGGTCGTCGGCGCTCGCGGGGCCGCGCGAGGTCCACACCCGGCCGCCGTCGAACCGTCCCGCCCACTCCTCGGCCGCGACGCGCGGGAACCGCCAGCGGAAGAAGTCGAGCAGGGTGACCACGCCGGCAGGGGGAGTCGCCGGCAGGGTGACGGTCGACGGGCGGAGGGGCCGGGGCGAGGTCACCGGCGCCACCGGGGCGGCATCGGGGCGGGGGCCGGGACCGGGGTCGGGTGGCGTAGACTCGGTCCATGAGCGAGACCATCTTCGACCGCATCCTGTCCGGCGCCATCCCCTGCCACCGGGTGTACGAGGACGAGCACTGCCTCGCCTTCCTCGACGTCGGCCCCCTGAGCCCCGGCCACACCCTGGTCATCCCCAGGCAGCGCGCCGCCCACCTGCACGAGCTGTCGGACCAGGCGGCGGCCGCCATCGGCCGGGTCCTGCCGCGCCTCTGCCGGGCGGTCATGGCGGCGACCGGGGCCCGGGCCTACAACGTCCTCCAGAACAACGGCCGCGAGGCGCACCAGGTGGTGATGCACGTCCACTTCCACATCATCCCCCGCTTCGAGGACCGCGGCCTGGAGATCGGCTGGCAGCCGTCGCCGCTCGACGCCGGCGAGGCCGCCGCGCTGCTCGGGCGGATCCACGCCGCCCTCGCCGGCGAGGCCTGAGAGCTCCCCGCCCGCGGCCGGCCGCGGAGCTGCCGTCACGCCACGCTGCTGCCCCGGGCGCTGCCGGCCGGGTCGTCGAGCAGGACGCTGACGTGCGGCCGGCGGGCGCGCTTCAGGCGCTCCTCCTTGACCCGCGCCGGGGCGAAGTCGAGGCCGATGCCGTGCGACGCCAGGTCGCCGCGGATGCGGTAGTCGAGGGTCTCGAGACGGCGCAGGGTGCTCCGGTAGGCCTCGCAGACGATGGGGTGGAAGTTCCTGGAAACGAATGGGTTCTGACTGCTCATCAGGCGCCGCATGCGGTTCGAGGGGACGAAGGTGTAGACCGACACGCGCGGGTGCTCGCGCATCATCTCGTCGCGGGCCTGCTCGAAGCGGGTGTAGGACATCGTCTTCAGGTCCTGCTCGAAGATCCACATGTTGCCGTGACGGGCGTTGAGGCCGGGCTCGTCGGAGATGAGCGGCACGAACGGGTCGACGACGAAGATCAGGTCGGCGCCCTTGTCGATCGCCGCGCGCAGGTTCGAGGTGCGCGTCACGACCCCGTCGCTGAAGTAGCGCCCCTTGATCTCGACCGAGGGGAAGAACGGGTGCATGGCCATGGAGGCCTGGACGGCCTTGGAGATGGGCACGTCGTCGAGGCCCGGCTCGCCGAACAGGACGTGCTCGCGGCGGTCCTGGTCGGTGGCGCCGACGAACAGGCGGCAGCCGAGCTGGCGGAAGTCGTTGGTCCGCCCCTCCTCCGAGAACATCTCGGCCAGCACCTCCTCGAACTCGCTGGACTCGAAGATCGGGCCCAGCAGCACCGCCCACACCCCCAGCACCGAGGCCAGGCTGAGCTCCTGCTGGCGCTGCAGCATGCGCAGCACGGTGCGCAGCAGCTCGCGGTTGGCGAGGAAGATGCGGCGCGGCACCTCCTTGACGTTGAGGTGGCGCAGGCCGAGCTCGAGGCGGTACTGCCAGCGGTGGTCGAGCGCCCCGAGGCGGGCGATGGCCTGGTCCACCGGGATGCGGTTGGCCAGCCCGGAGGTGACCACGGCGCCGGCCGAGATGCCGAAGAAGAGGTCGAAGTCGCACACGTCGACCGACAGCACGTCGTTCAGGCACTTGAGCACGCCCAGCTCGTAGTACATGCCGGTGATGCCGCCGCCGGCGGCGCAGATCGCCTTGCGGCCGTGCCGCCGCCGCACCAGCAGCTCCTGGCAGACCGCGAACAACCGCTCCACCAGCCGGTCGCGGGCGGCCTCCCGCTCCCCATCCGGGAGGGAGCCCGACAGGGAGTGGTCGCGCAGGCAGGCGCCGACCTGGCGCTGGCCGGCCGCGAAGACCATCCGGTCGGCGCGGTCCGGGTCGGCGTCGCCGACCAGCACCACCACCCGCCGCCGCGGGTAGCGCCGCTCCAGGTCGCGCTCGCTTCGCAGCCGGTCCAGCACCCGTCCCATGGCGCGGGCCTGGGCCTCCGGCGCGGCGTCCGGATGCGGCAGGTTGCGGGCGTCGACCAGGACCAGGTTGTAGTAGTGGCTCGACACCAGCTCCGCGACCTGCTCCGGCGTCTCCACCAGGTCGATGTCGAGGGCCAGGCCGCGGCCGTGCCAGGCGCAGGTGGCGTCGCCGACCGCGCCCTTCACCCACGGCTGCCGGCGGACCGACGCGCAGAGGTCGGCGAAGGTGTGCCGCAGCGGGGCGAAGCAGAGGACTCTCCGACGGTTGACCCTGGCCATGCTCTCGACCCCCCTCCCCGGCCGAGCCCGCCGAACGGGCGGCATGCCCCACTCTAGCAGACGGCCGGCTCTCGCCGCAGCGCGGCGACCGCCCTCACTTCCTGAGCAGCAGGTAGGCCGCCAGACCGACCAGGAGCGCGGCGAAGAGACGCCGGAACGACGTCGCGTCGACGCCCTCGAGCAGGCGGGCGCCGACCTGGGCGCCGACCACGCCGCCCGCGCCGAGGAGCAGGCCGAGGCGGAGGTCGACGTTGTCGAGCCGGTGGTGGGCGAGGAGGGCGGAGAGGGAGATCACCAGGATGGCGAGGAACGAGGTCCCGACCGCCCGCTGCGAGGGCAGGCCGAGGGCGAGCAGGAACGGGACCATCAGGAACCCGCCCCCGAGGCCGGTGAAGGCGGCCGCCAGGCCGACCAGCACGCCCAGCACGACGATGCCGACGCTCGCCATCCGCACCTCCCCGCGTCACCTGCCGCCGGCGGCCACCGGCTCGCCCCGCTGCCCCGCCGTCTCGACCCGGGCCACCCGCGCCTCGAGCTCGGTCGCCTCCGCCTCCCGCCCCTCGGCCCGGAGCGCCTCGGCCAGGCCGCGACAGGCGGCCGCGACC
>CAYTJW010000576.1:0-4177 GCA_964438135.1 uncultured Thermoanaerobaculia bacterium | reverse complement strand
CTCTGCCGCCTGCTGGTCACTCCCGCCCTGCTCGTCGCGGTCGCCGCGACCGTGTCCTGCGACAGCCCTGCGCGGCGGGTGGCACGGCACCGGGCGGCGACCCTGGCCACCCTCGACCGGGTCGCGGCCCTGGCGGGCCGGCTGCCGCCGACGCTGGCCGCGGAGGGGGTGCGCGACCCCGGCGTGCCGGTCCGCGTCGACCCGGCGGTGGGCGCCAACACCGTGGTCGTGGTCGACGAGGCGCTGCGCGACCCCACCGTGGAGGGGCTGTTCGCGAGCCAGCGATCGGTCCTCGCCGCGGCGACGCGGTGGGTGAGGAAGGGGAGCCCGCCGCAGGGGAACGCCGACCAGGTCGACTCGCTCCTGTCCCGGGTCGAGCGTTTCGAGCTCGCCCTCGTCGTCCGCGTCGTGTCCCGCCGGCAGCCGGCGATGGTCCCTTCCCTCAACCAGTTCCGGCCCGGTGTCCTGGTCGGCGAGGCGCACCTGCTGCGCCTCGCCGACGGCGAGCACCTCGGCGGCTTCCGCTTCCAGGCGACCAGCTCCGACTCGGTCCGCTCGTCTCTGCCCCCGGGGGGGTTCCCCGACGGCCAGCCGCCAGCGGCCCTGGTCGAGGACCTCGAGCGGCAGGCGCTGCGCGCCTTCCACCAGGCCCTCGCGCGGCACCTGCCGGGGGTGGAGTACTAGCGGCGAGGCACGCGCCGGCCAGGCGAGGCGTGCGGAGCGCACCGGAGCCACGCACCCGGTGGACGTGGACGTCGAGGCTCAGACCCCCGCACCAGACCCCGGCCCAGTCGTCAGACCCCCAGTGCCACGAGCGACCGGGCCGTGAGCAGCGCCCCCAGACCCTGCGCCACCACGGCGACCACGACCAGGGTCCGGACCGCGGGGTCCCGAGGCTGCGGCTCCCCGAGCCGGCCGGCGACTCCGATCGCCGCCAGCGTCGTCGCCGCCCCGACCGCCAGGTCGAAGAACGGCCCCCGGTGGGACGGTCTCGTCACGCCGGGAGGGGTGGCAGGCGTGGCCACGAGCGGCAGTCTACCGCCGCCGGGGAACGGCCGCGGCCGGGCGGTCATCGGCGCGGCGAACGCGCGCCGAGCTCGCGGCAGGCACGGTGGATCTCGGGCTCCGCCAGGCCGGTGCCGCGGCCGTGGAGCTCGACGACGAGGTCGTCGAGCGGCGGCACCACCCGCGCGAAGCGCTCGGCGCCGAGAGCCGTGGCCAGCTCGGACGTGCCGGCACCGGAGGCACCCATCAGCACGATCAGAGTCGCCATGCGACCTCCCGGGCCATTCGAGCCGTGACGCCGCTCACCGCCCCCGGGCGTACTCGGCCAGGTTCTCCCAGAAGGGGAGGTTGGCGGGCTCGCCCGAGGCGTTGCCGAGCAGGCCGAGGTCGGCCAGGACCAGCACCTCGCCCGCCCCGGCGGCTGTGAGCAGCAGCGCCGGTGCGTCGCCGACCCGCCCCAGCACCTGGCCCCCCTGGTGGGTGAAGGGCACGCCGTTGGCGGCGGCGCCGCGGAGGGTGGCCAGACCCGCGACCAGGGGGTGGGAGGAGTTCACCGTGACCCGGGAGGTGTCGAGGGCGCCGGAGGAGAGCCCCACCCCGAACCGGGACAGCAGGGGCCCGAGGTCCGGGGCGTCCTCGTTCGCCTCGCAGACCTGGTTCGAGTACTTGAGCCGGTTGGCGCTGGAGGCGACGACCAGCAGGCCGCCCGCGCGGGCGTAGGCCTCGAGCGCGTCGAGCTCGGGCGTCGTGAAGGCCTCGTCGTAGAGGCCGACGTCGCCGTCCGGGCTCGGGTAGTCGTGCACCGGCAGCACCACCGCCAGGTCGGCGCCGTCGAGGTCGGGCGCGCTCACCGCCCGGCCGTACGGGACCAGGTCGACGTCGAAGCCGTGCCAGGCCAGGGCCATGCCGAGGTCGACCAGGTGGGTCGGGCTCATGTGCGCGCTCTCAGTGTGGCTCGAGACGAACACCGCCCGCCGGTCCGGCGGCGGCGCCAGCCGCAGCTCAGGGTCGTCGCGGCCGGTCTCGAGCGCGGCAGTCAGGGCCACGGTCGCCATCTCCACCACCGTGCCCGCCTGCCGGCGGACCAGCTCGACCTCGTCGTAGGGGTCGTGCATGTGCCCGGCGTAGTGGACCTCGGTCGAGCCGAACGGGTCCATGTAGATCAGGTTGGCGTTGGGCACGTCCCAGGCCGAGTAGTTGGTGTTGTCGGACACCAGGCCGAAGTAGCCCAGAGGCTCCGCCGCGACGCCGTTCCCGGCCGCCGCCGCGGCCAGGTAGTCCGGCCACGGCAGCCGGTCGTCGCCAAAGCGGCCGTGCGGCCATGTCTCCAGGTAGAGGGCCATGTGGAGACCGTCCAGCGGCACGCTCAGGCAGTCGAGCTGCAGCACCGCCAGGGTCCGGTCGAGCAGCTCCTGGTGGTCGGCGACGAAGGCCGACGAGCCGTACAGGCCGCGCTCGTGGCTGCCGTACCAGACCAGCCAGAGGTCGACCGGCGGCCGCTCCCAGCCGGCGGCGAGGACCTCGGCCACCGCGAGCACGGCGACCGCCCCGGCGCCGTCGTCGACGCCGCCGGGGTTGTTGGGCGAGTCGAGGTGGGCGCTGACGATGACCGCGCGCCCCGGGTCGCGACCCGGGACTCGGGCCGCCAGGTAGGCCGACACGCCGGGCGAGACCACGTCCATGTCCCAGGTCAGCCGCACCTCGCTCGCCCGGCCGAGGTCGTCCCAGCCGGCGAGCCCGGCCGCCGTCGCGTCCTCGAGGCGGAGGTTCAGGATCGGCGGCAGCGGCCCGTCGAACGCGGTCCAGATCGGCAGGTCGCCGGCGAAAGTGCCGTGGCTGACCCCGTTGACGTTGGAGAAGGTCGTGACGCAGAGGACACCGCTCGGCTGGCGGCGGAGGACGGCGTCGGCGTGCTGCCAGGCGACGTCGTAGGCGTGCACGCTGCGGTCGACGAAGGCGTAGTCGACCACCGCCAGGTCGCCGGCCGCCAGCCGACCCAGGTCCCCGGCCGACCGCACCAGCACCGGCGGGCCGCTCACCACCACCGGGTCGGGCTCCTCGTCGTTGAGCTGCCCGTCGGAGTCGAACAGCAGCGCCCGCCGCAATCGGTCGCGGTGGCCGGAGATGCCGGAGGCGGGCAGGTCGGTCGCGACCCCGTCCAGGGTGACCCGCACCCCGGTCTGCCGGAAGACGGTGGCGGAGTAGGTGTGGAAGGCCCCCCGCTCGAGCTCGAGCCCCCAGGCCGCGAGCCGCGGCATGCCGGCGAGGCGGGCCTCGAGCCAGTCGAACGCCTCCGCCTCCCCGGCGCTGGCCGAGTTGCGCCAGCCGGCGTGGCGCCTGATGGTCGTCAGGACCTCGAGGTCGGCCAGGAGCCCCTCCTCGCTGACCAGGGCGTGGGGGTCCGGGCTGACCCGGCCCGACGGCCGGCGCGGGGAGTCGCCGGTGGCGGCGACCGCGAGGACCGACGCTGACAGCGCGAGCACGGCAGTGCCGAGGTGGCGCATGGGCTGGCCTCCCTGCACGGGAAGATACTCCCCCCGCGGCGAGAGGTTTCGTCCCGCCGGCACGCTCGACGGCGCCACCGCGCGCCGTGAGGATCGAGAGGGGGGTGCTGGCATGGCCCGTCTGGTCGACGAGTCGCGCGGGGTCGCCTTCGACCTGGCCGGGGCCGAGGTCGGGCTCGGCCGGCTGGCGGACAACCAGGTCGTCCTCGACGACCCGTCGGTGTCGCGGCGGCACGCCCGGATCCTGGTCCGGCCCGAGGGCTGGCTGCTCGAGGACCTCGGCTCGAGCGCCGGCACCGCGGTCAACGGCATGCCGGTGCGGCAGCACTGGCTGCTGTCGGGCGACCTCGTCAGCCTCGGCCCGGTGACGCTGCGCTTCGAGCTCGACCCGCCGCCGCGCAGGGCCCGATCGGCCGACGCCACGGCTGCGCGCCGTTCACCGACAGCCCCTATCGCGAGACCACGGTCGACGAGACGAGGACGACCATCCGCGACGCCCACGGCCTGCAGGTCTGCGTGCTCGACTTCGCCCGCGAGCCGCGGCACGCGCTGGCCGAGCCGCAGGTCCGGCCGTGGTCGATCGGCTACTCCCGCTGCGCGCCGCCGGGGCGGCCCGATGCGACCCTGGTGGTGCGCGTGCCGCGGGCCCTGACGCCGGCGACCGGGGC
>CAYTJW010000575.1:2241-4179 GCA_964438135.1 uncultured Thermoanaerobaculia bacterium | reverse complement strand
ACCCGGCGGTGGACCTCCTCGGCGTCCTCCTCGGCCAGGGCCAGGAGCACTCGTCCGCGCCGGGCACCTTCGGCGACGACATAGTGCCCGAGCCAGGGCCTCCCCGTCGCGACCGACACCGCCAGGGCCAGCAGCGCGTGCGTCTTCCCACATCCGCCCTCGGCGCCGAGGATGCCGACCCGGCCCTGGGCCAGAAAGCCGTGGCCGCCGTCGACCGGAGGCCGTACCAGCAGCCACCGTCGAGCCGGCGGCGGCGTCGCCAGCGCCTCACCCCCCAACGGCCGCCACAGCGGCCCCAGCACGTCCCGAGGGCCGACCAGGCCGGCCTGGGTCGTCTCGACCCCCTCGACGGCCTCCCTCACCGCCGCCGTCGCCTCCGGCGACAGGTCGCCGGCCGCCACCTTCCTGGCCGCGTCGAGGTAGGTTCGTTGCGCCTGGAGCCGGCGGAGCCGGGCGAGATGATGCGGCACGGCGATGACGTCTGCAAGGTCGTCGGTCAACTGGTTGATGTAGCAGGCTCCACCCACGGCCTCGAGGAGGCCCTGGTCCCGGAGCACGCCGACCACCGCGAGCTCGTCGGCGTCGCCGTTGAGGCCGGCCAGGGCGCGGGCGATGACGCGGTGAGGCTCCGAGTAGAAGACGTCGACCGGCACGCCGCGAACCAGCTCGGCCGCCTCATGGTCGGCGATGGCCGCGCCCAGGACGGCCCGCTCGAGCTCGAGGTCGGCCGGCGGTGCCAGCTCGCGGACGGTCACGATGCACCGCCAGGGCCGAACCCAGCGCGAAGGACAGCGAGGCCGTCCTCCGCGGACTTGAGGGCCTTGTAGAGTTGCTCAGCTTCCGCGCAGGGGGGGATGCCCCGCCTCATTGCCCTGTCGGCGGGGAAGGAGCAGAAGAATTCGCTCAGGTCGCGGGTCATCTGCTTGATGGTCGAGACGCCCAGCACTCCACCAGGCCGACCCACGGTGGTGGTCGCGGTCGGGGTGGTCTGATCCTGCTGCACGACCTGCGCGTCCTGTCCCTGCTCGGGCACGCGGTCGCTGAGGTCGGGGAGGTCGGTGTCGTCGGCCTGGTCGTCCTCCATGCCCGCGGCCGGCAGTACCTCCCGCGGCCGCTCGGAGGGCGGCAGCAGCCAGGGCTTCAACGTCGGGGCGGTGGTGGTGGCCCTGGCCGCCGCCTCCCGCTTTGGCCTGGTAGCCTTCCTGCGCTTGCCGTCGAGGCCCTTCACCTGGTCGGGCTGCTTCAACTGTCCGGTGCCGGACAGTTGCCGGAGGTCGTCGGCAACCGTGCTCTTCGGCACCTGGAGGGCGCCGGCGATAGCCCGGACGCTGTGCCCCTGCTCGCGTAGGCTGGCCGCGACCGCCTGCCGCTGCTCCGGCGACAGCTGTCGTCGGTCCGCGTTGAGGGTGCGGGCCAGCTCGAGGCGCTCCTCGTCGGTCTCGCAGACGACGGTGATGGTCTTGTACTCGGCGCCGAGCTCGGCCGCGATGCGGGTGCGCTGGTGCCCGTCGAGGATCGTGCCGTGCTGGTCGACGACCACGGGGAGGATCACGCCGTGTGACTTGATGCTGGCGCGGAGGGCGGCCGCGACCACCGGCTCGAGGGTGGCGAACGGCTGGACGGTTTGCCCTGGCGCCGGTCCTGCCGCCTCGAGCTCGCCGGCCAGGGCCTCGAGCCCTGGGCAGCCGCCTGCGGCGCCGTGGTCGTGACGGCCGCAGCACTCGGCACCGGAGGCGCAGGAGCAGGAGGCCGCCTGGGCCTGGCCTTGCGCTAAGGGCGCCTCGGCTTCACACTGGTTGGGACGAGGGAGACTTGCGGTGGGCGGCCTGGCGGGGCCGCCCTTCGCGTCTTCGGGCCCCATGGCTCACCTCGCCACGGCCGCGGCGACGGCGGCGCCCAGCTCCGGCTCGACTCGGCGACCACGGTCACGACGGCCGC
>CAYTJW010000575.1:0-2231 GCA_964438135.1 uncultured Thermoanaerobaculia bacterium | reverse complement strand
GGCGGTGCTCGCGACGCGGTGGGACAGCATCCAGGCGTCGAGATCCTCCACCATGTACAGGCGCCGCCCGAGAACAGCCACGAAGGCCGGCCCGTCACCTCGCACCCGAAGTCTGTTGAGTGTCCCGACGCTCAGGCCGGTGTACTCAGCCGCGTCGACAACGTCGAGGTATCGGCGGAGTCGGTCAGTCGGGATGGCTGCTGCTTCCATGTCGGCCCTCCTGGCCGCGTGCAATCGCGGCCAAAGCCAACATGGGCCAACTCAGCCCGACGAAACGTCACGATACTCGAGCCCGCCTCCGGTACTTCCGCAGGGTGTCCGGGTGCACGCCAAGCCGGCCCGCGGCCTGGTCCCAGGTCAGACCTGGATGCTGCCGCTTCAGAGCCTCTCCTTTGGCAGCCACCTCGCGCCAGCCGGACGACTGGCTTTCCTCCAGCCGGGGCCGCCCGCCGCCGATGAATCGGCGCAGCAGGGGCAGACCTGGGATCATGCGCTGGACCTCGCCCTGGCCCTTCGTTGACTCCACGCCCTCGAGGAGGATGCGGCCCCCTTGCCAGGTCCAGGTAAGGCCTGGCCGCTCGGCTCGCAGCTCCCAGTGGATGACCTCGCGACCGTCCGGGGTAGGGGAGGATCGCCGCACCAACTCACCCTCAACGACGCGACAGCGCAACAGGTCGACACCGTCTCCCAGGGGAAGCCACGGCACCGGCCTCGAGTGCTCGGTCATGTCAGCCGGCAGTACCTCGCCGCGGGCATCGGCTGCTAACCGGCGAGCAGCCGTCTCGGGCGTCGCCAGGCGAAAGGCCAGGACCGTCTCCACCACGAATCTCCCTGCCCAACCGGCTCGACAAATCACCCAGCCCGGCCAAGTCTGGACCGTCACTCGGTCCCACCAGCCCGGCCGCACCTCGAGGCCTAGGTCCAGGGCCCGCGCCGGGCGCATCCACACATCATCGAAAAGCGACGGGTATTCCCGACTCATCGTCCACCTCGCCGGGGCCGCATCCTGGTGACCTTGCCGCTCGCGACGGCCTCCTCGACGGTCTGCTTCGGCTTCGCCTCGAGCTGTGCGGCCAGGGTGCCGGCGATGCGGTCGGCGGCGGCCTTCAGCGGGTCGACGCTCAGGTGCGCGTACTTCTTCGTGGTCTCGGTGTCGACGTGGCCGAGGACGGCGCCGATGATCAGGAGCGACTCCCCGCCGACGGCGCCGACCGAGGCGAAGGCGTGGCGGAGGTCGTGTACTCGCAGCTTTGGAAGGTCAGCCTGCTTGATGAGGTAACCCCAGCCAGGCCGGAGGTCGCCGAGCGGCTGGCCGCGTCGTCGGCCTGGTATCACCCACGGACAGCCCTCAATCCGGGGTAGTTCGGCAAGCAGTTGGATGGCAGGGGCGCCCAGCGGCACGACCTTCTCGCCGGTCTTGGAGTCGGGCAGGTGGAGGAAGCCGTGGTCGAGGTCAACCCACTCCCACCGCAGCCCTAGGATCTCGGACTCGCGACAGCCCGTCAGGAGCAGGAGACGAACGGCCAGAGCCACGGCAGGGGAGACGTGCTCCTCCGGGTTGACGCTGCGCTCGCAGTACCGAAGGGCGGCGCCCAGCCGCGCAACCTCGTCGGCGCTGAGGCGCCGGGTGCGGGGCTTCTCGGGGAAGCGCTCGACCTCGCGACAGGGATTCGAGCCGCGACGTCTCATCTTCCACCGCTCCGCCAGGTTGAACATCTTCGACAGCAGCGCCCACACCCGATTCGCCATGTAGGGGGTTGGCCGCATCCCCCGCATGAGCTCGCGAACGTCCTCCTCGGTGACCAGCTTCACGAGCTTCGAGCCGAGCTTCGGGCGGACGTGCCGCTCGATCATGCGACGGTCCTCGGCCGCGCTGCTGGCCTTCTTGTGGACCTCGGCGTGCTCACTCAGGTAACGGTCGGCGAGCTCGCCCACGGTGGTCCCGGCCGCCCGCTTCTCGGCCTTCTCACCGTGCGGGTCTCGGCCCTCCCGAATCTCCTGGACGGCGGCCTCCGCCATGTCGGTGGCCTTGTCGACGGTGATGTCGGGGTCGCGGCCGAGCGTCAAGCGCCGGTCCTGCCCGTAGCCGTTGCGATACTGGAGGATGTACACCTTCGCTCCGGTTGGCGTGACCTTGAGACCGAAGCCGGGCACTCGCCCGTCCCAGATGTACCAATCCCGCTCCCTCGGCTGGGCCTCGAGCACCGAGGTACGGTTGACCTTGCCGAACG
>CAYTJW010000574.1:0-4200 GCA_964438135.1 uncultured Thermoanaerobaculia bacterium | reverse complement strand
CCGCGCATCCGCCGCGAGGACGGCCTGCTGCGGCTGGTGCCCGGACTCGGCACCCGGGCGGTCGACCGCCTCAGCGACGACTACCCGGTGCTGGTGGCGCCGGGCCAGCCGCGGCTGCGGGTCAACGCCACCCCCGACGAGGTGCGGCGCTACTCGCCGCGCAAGCTCGACCTCGTCAACCTCGACAGCGGCCAGTTCGAGACCCACGAGCTGCACCGGTTGCTGGCCGAGGTCGGCGTCGCCTACCCCGGGCTCGAGCTGCTGGTGTCGCTGTACCGCGACGGGGTCATCACCCGCCCGCTCGGCCTCGGCGTCGGCGAGGCGCTGCCGGTCGACGACCTGGTCGTCACCCTCGACGGCCTGCTCGAGCGGACGCCGTTCGTGGCCCAGGTGCGGGCGATGCTGGCGGAGATGGAGGCCGCGCTGGGGGCGCCGGCCGACCTCGAGTTCGCCTTCGACGGCGAGCACCTCTACCTGCTGCAGTGCCGGCCGCAGGCGCGGGCGCAGGAGGACCGCGCGGTCAAGGCGCCGCGCAGCGTGCTGCCGCAGGACGTGGTCTTCACCGCCAACCGCTACGTCTCCAGCGGCGTCGTGCCGGACCTCAGCCACGTGGTCTTCGTCGACCCCCTCGCCTACAGCGAGATCGCGAGCCACGAGGCCATGGTCCGGGTCGGGGAGGCGGTCGGCCGGCTCAACGGCCTGCTGCCCAGGCGGGGCTTCGCCCTCATGGGCCCGGGGCGCTGGGGCAGCCGCGGCGACATCAAGCTCGGGGTGCGGGTGACCTACTCCGACATCAGCAACACCGCCCTGCTGGTGGAGGTGGCGCGGCAGAAGGGCGGCTACGTCCCGGACGTCTCCTTCGGCACCCACTTCTTCCAGGACCTGGTCGACTCCGGCATCCGCTACCTGCCGCTCTACCCGGACGACCCCGAGGTCGCGTTCAACGAGGACTTCCTGCTCCGCTCCCCCAACCTGCTGCCCGCGCTGCTGCCCGAGTACGCCGCCCTGGTACAGGTGGTGAGGGTGGTCGACGTGCCGGCGGCCTCGCGGGGCCGGGTGCTGCGGGTGGCCATGGACGGCGACGAGGGGGTGGCCGTGGGCTACCTGGCGCAGCCGTAGCGACCCCCGCCCCGGGCCGCCGGTGTCAAGACGACGTCAAGCGTGTCAAGAGCCCGTCGAATCGGCCGGCGGCGCGCCGGATCCGGGCCCGGCGGGGTGGGCCGGGGCCGCGGCAGGCCTTACCTTGGTGGGGATGGAGGCGAGGTTGCGCCCGAGGCGTGTGCCACGGCCGGGGGGGGCCGACCGGGGGGGCGGGGCTCCGGCCGAGGCCGCGGCGAGCGGGGGCTTCTCGCTCGTCGAGGCGCTGGTCGCGCTGGTGGTCGTCGGTCTCCTCGCCGCCGTCGGCATCCCCGGCGTCCAGCGCCTGCGGGTGGTGTACGGCTCGTCGAGCGCCGTCCGCGAGCTGGCGGACGTGCACGAGCGGGCGCGCTCGGAGGCCCTCCGGCGGCACTCGCAGGTCGGCGTCGCCTACGACCAGGGGCGGCGGACCGTGACCGTGTTCGAGGACCGCGACCGCGCCGGCCGCGATGCTCCGGGCAACACCAACGGCGCGCTCGACCTCGGCGAGGAGGTGATCGCGCGGGTCGACCTGGCCACGGTCCTGCGCTTCGCCCGCCCGAGCCCGGGCGCCCCGGTCGACGTCGGCGGCTCGACCGTGCTCTACCGCGCCGACGGCACGCCGAGGCCGGGGCTGGTCACCGACCCCGCGGTCTACCTCGCCGACGCCAAGCTCAACTACTTCCGGGTGCGGGTGAACCGCGTCACCGGCCTGGCGCGGGTCGAGAAGTGGGACAACCGGACGACCTGGAGCGCGCGGCGGGAGGACTGGCAGTGGCAGCACTGACCGCGACCCGTCGCCCGGCGGGCGAGGCCGGCGTGTCGCTCCTCGAGCTGCTCGTCGCCCTCCTCATCGTTGCCTTCGTGGTCCTGGGCGTGCTGACGTCCCTCGGCCAGGGGGTCCGCTTCAACAGCTCGAGCCGGGACTACGCCGCGGTCTCGAACCTCGCCAAGAGTCAGCTCGAGGACCTGATCGCGAGGGGTTTCCGCGACCCGGCGCTCGCCCCTGGCGGCCCCTTCACGCGGCTCTCGCCCGACGACCGCTACCGGGTCTCGTACAGCGTCCGCGAGGTCCTCCTCACGGCCCGTGAGGTCGACCCCGACCGCGTCGTGCGGGGCGTGGAGGCCCCCGGCGTCGGCAACCTCAAGGTCATCACCGTCACCGTCTCCCCCCGCCGCAGCGAGGCCCCAGGGCAGCGCGAGCTGACGGTCGAGGCGGTCAAGCACCTGCGGTGAGGGGCACGCCATGACGCCAGCTCTCACCGCGGTCGGGCGCGAACGGGGCTTCAGCCTGGTCGAGATGATGGTCTCCCTGCTGCTGCTGGTGATCGTCATGGCGGCGTTCCTGACCCTGCTCGACAGCTCGGCCCAGGTGTCGAAGACCCAGACCAACATCGCCGGCATGACCGAGCGGCTGCGCGTCACCGTGGACGAGCTGGTGCGCATGGTGCGCATGGCCGGCAACGGCGGCCTGCCCCTGGTCGGGCGCGGGCCCGGCGGCGCCCTCGCCGCCCTCGCCCTCGACCTCGAGAACAACGTCGCCGAGGGTGCGTTCGTGGCCGGCGCGCCGCCGCGCGCCGCGGTGCCGGGCACCGACGTGCTGACCCTGCGTGGCGTGATCGGCGGCGACCTGTTCGACCTGCGCGGCCAGGTCGCGTTCACCGACACCTCGGCCGGGCGCGGCGCCACCTTCCGGCTGGCGGTGCCGCGCCGGTCGCCCTTCACCGGGGAGCCGCAGGCCCTGGTCGAGCCGCCGGTCGGCGCGGCGATGATCCTGTGGAGCGCGTGGGAGGTGCCATTGACGCTGCCGTCCGGCCTCACCTGCCGCCACTCGAGGTACAACGTCGCCCTGGTCACGGCGGCCGTGCTCGACGGCACCGGCGACCTGGTGGTGGACCTCAAGACCACCGGCGCCGCCGCCGCCGAGCGCGCGCTGCTCGAGCTCAACGAGGGTGGCGACTTCCCCCCCTTCCGGCCGGAGCACGTGGTCGCCGCCGGCTGCCTCGACGACCTGACCTTCTTCGTCGCCGACAACGACAGCCTCGAGCCGTCCCTGTTCCTGCTGTCGCGCGCGGACGACACCGTCTCGGAGCTGGTGCCGGGCGTCTGCAGCCTGCAGGTCGCGCTGGCCTGCGACCTCGACGGCGACGGCCAGGTCGCGGAGGTCGGCGCGGCTGCCGACGACGACGAGTGGTTCTTCAACGTTGCCGGCGACACGCCGCCGACCGCCGCCGACCTGGCCACGCTCGCGGAGGTGCGCCTGGCGGTGGTGGCGCGCGGCGACAGCCGCGAGCACGGGTACGCCGACCCGCTCGGCCCCATGCCGGAGGATGCGCCGTCGCTGCCCGACGGCGAGCGCGCCTATCGCCACCGCACCGTCTCGGTGCGGGTGGCAGTGCGCAGCCGCGCGCCCCTGGTGGCCCCGCACGGCGGCGTCGACGGGGAGGTGCGATGAGCGCGCAACCGCGAACCGCGCGCGACCACGGCTCGGCGCTGCTGGTCGCCATCTTCCTGCTGCTGGTTGTCTCCCTGATGGTCCTCGGCCTGCTCGGCCACACCTTCGTCGTCAGCCGCCTCGCCGGTGCCGAGCGCTGGTCGGTCAAGGCTCTCTACGCCGCCGAGTCGGGGGCCAACCTGGCCCAGGCTCGCGCCAGGGTGCAGGCCCTCGACGGCTTCCGCTTCCAGACCCGCGACCTCCGCGGGTCCACCACCCTGGTCGACGTCGGCCGCGTCGAGGTCGAGGTCGAGCCGCTCCGCGCCGCCGGCGCGCCGCGGCTGGTGATCGGCAACCAGCTGAACGGAGGCCAGGGCGGTGGCCCGGCCCTCGTCGTCCAGCCGTACCGCACCCGCAGCGCGGCCGAGCACGGCGTGTCCCGCACCGAGCGGGTCGTCGCGGTCGTCTTCGGCGTCGGCCCGATGCCGGCGACGATCCCGGAGTAGGAGGCCGGGAGGTCGGGTATGCGTCGGGTGGTCGCCCTCAGCCTGGCCGCGCTGGTCGGCGCAGCCCTCGCCGCTCCGGCCCAGGAGGTGGGCTCGGACGACCGCGCGCTGCTGCTGGCGGGCGGCGCGCCGCCGAGCGTGGCG
>CAYTJW010000573.1:0-4202 GCA_964438135.1 uncultured Thermoanaerobaculia bacterium | reverse complement strand
CCGCGACCGTGTCTTGCGGCCCGGGCTACGGGAACGGCACGCCCAGCCGCTCGAGCACCGGGGCGACCACCGCCCGCTGCGTCGCGGCACACGCCTGCGCGCCGTGCCAGCCGACCTCGAGCATGGCGTCGAGGTCCGCGCGCCGGAACGGCTCGCCCTCGGCGGTGCCCTGGACCTCGACCAGGCGGCCGTCGCCGGTGAAGACCAGGTTGAGGTCGACGTCGCAGTCGAGGTCCTCGCCGTAGTCGAGGTCGACCCGGGCCTCCCGGCCGACCATGCCCACCGCCACCGCCACCACCTGCCGGTGCAGGGGCCACTCGCCGAGCAGGCCCTGCTCCCACATCCGCGCCAGGGCCAGGGCCAGCGCCACCCAGCCGCCGCAGATCGAGGCGGTGCGGGTCGAGCCGTCCGCCTGCAGCACGTCGCAGTCCACCACCAGGCTGCGCTCGCCGAGCAGCTCGCGGCGCACCGCCACCCGCAGCGCGCGGCCGATGAGGCGCTGGATCTCCTGCGAGCGGCCGCTCGGCCGGCCGGAGCTGACCTCGCGCTCGGAGCGGGTCTCGGTCGCGCGCGGCAGCATGGCGTACTCGGCCGTCACCCAGCCCTGGCCAGAGCCGCGCAGGTGCGGCGCGGTCCGCTCCAGGAGGCTCGCACAGCACAGCACCATGGTGTCGCCGGCGCGGTACAGCACGCTCCCCTCCGGGTAGCGCACGAACTCGCGGTCGACGCGCACCGGCCGGATCTGGTCCGGCCTGCGGCCGTCGGGTCTCATCTCGCCTCCTCCCTCGCCGACCTTAGCCGGCCCCGGCCTCGGGCGCAAGCCGGGCCGGCGCCCAGGAACCGGGGCCGGGCCCCGTCACGACGGGGCGATGAAGTGGCGGTTGAGCGGGAGGGGCCGCGACAGGTCGAGGTGACCCGTCAGGGTGGCGACCTCCTCGCCGCCGAACAGCAGCTGCACCGAGCCGAGCTCCGGGCAGTTGAGCAGGATCGAGTCGACCACGCCGTAGGCGAGGAGCAGCTCCTGGTGGCTGCCGGCGAGCGGCTCAGGTGGCGCCGACAGGTCGACGAAGGCGGTGCCGCGGCCGTCGACGAACACCGCGCGCAGCTCGGCCGGGTAGGGGAACACCCCCTCCAGCCCGACCCGCGAGCCGGCCAACAGCTGCTCCACCACCACCCGCACCCGGCCCGCCACGTCGAGCGGCACCGGCAGGGTCCTGAGCTCGGGCTCGAGGAGACCGTCCCCGGCCGCGAACAGCAGCACCAGCCGCTGCTCCGGTGCCGGCGTCGGCGTGGGCGGCGGCGACGCCACCTCCGGCTCGGTCATCTCCTCGCCGCCGGGCCACCGCCCCACCGCCAGCCACAGCAGCGCCCCGACCAGGGCCACTGCCGCCAGCGCGATCAGGACCAGCCGCCGCCTCATGGCCCGCCCAGCACCTCGTGGACGCCGAGGGCGATCGCCTCGGCCAGCCGCTGCTGGTGGTCCGGGTCCTGGAGGAGGGCCCGCTCCGCCGGGTTCGACAGGAAGCCGACCTCGACCAGCACCGCCGGCATGGTGGCGCCGGTCAGGACCACGAACGGCGCCTGCTTGACGCCCCGGTCGGCGAGGCCGAGGAGCTGGTTGAGCCGGGTCTGCACCGACAGCGCCAGGCGGGCGCTCTCGTTCAGGACATCGGTCTGGGCCAGGTCCCACAGGATCAGCTGCAGCTCGGTCCGCTCCGGCGGCGGCCCCGCCGGCTGGTTCTCGACGCTGGCCGTGGCCGCCGCCGCCTCGTCGCTGGCCTTCTGGCCGAGGCTCATGTAGTAGGTCTCGGCGCCGTGCACCGAGGCGACCTTGGAGGAGTTGGCGTGGAGCGAGACGAAGGCCCGCGCCCCCAGACGGTTGGCGACGGCGGTGCGGTCGGACAGGGCGCGGCTGTCGTCGCCCTCGCGGGTCAGGCGGACGACGTGGCCGCGCGCCTCGAGCGCCGCGCGCAGGCGGCGGGCGATCTCGAGCACCAGGTCCTTCTCCATGGGCGCCCCCGCGGCCACGGCGCCGGTGTCGTCGCCGCCGTGGCCGGGGTCGATGACGATCGGCGCCACCGCCGCCCGCTCCCCCACCGGCTCCGGCGGCAGCTGCGCCGCCGGCGTCGGCACCGGACGCGCCTGGCCGAGCTCGAGGATGACCCGCGGCGGGTCCGCCAGCGCGTGCCAGGACAGCAGGCCCACCCCCTTCGGCAGCTCGACCTTGAGCTCGCGCCCGCTCGCCAGGAGCGCTCGCACCCGCGGCGAGCGCAGGGTCACGGTCGGGTCGAGCTGGGGTGCGGCGTCGTCGAACCGCACCACCGCCCGCGCCGACGGCTCGGCCACCACCTCGACCCTCGTCGCCCGGCCGAGGGCGAGCACCAGGGTGGTGGTGGAGCCGAAGTCGGCCGCCGCCGGCCGCACCGTCACCGGCTCCAGCACCTCGCCGCCGGTGGCGACGCGGTAGCCGCCGGCGACCGCCTCGAGGTGGAAGCCGAGGGGGGCGAGGATGGCCCGGTCGAGGAAGTCGACCGAGGCGGCCACGCCGCCCGGCGACGGGACCGGCTTCTCGCCCAGCTCGAGCAGCGTGCCGTTGGCGAGCACGGTCTGGCGGTCGAGGGCGAACTGCACCTCGCGGTCGCCCAGGCCGACGCCGTAGGTGCCGGCGGCGGGCGAGTACACCGCCTCGGCGCCGATCAGGCGCAGCACCGGCAGCAGCTCGACCCGGCTGCCGTGGCGCGGCACGGACGCCACCTGGCCGTCGAACCGGAACTCAACCGCCCGCTGCTCCTGGGCAACCAGCGGCGCGGCCAGCAGCAGCGCCAGGCCGAGGGCGGCCCCGATCTCCCCTCGCGGTCCGAGCAGTCGTTTCAGCACGGCACCCCCACGTCGCACAGACCCGCCCTCCCCACGGACAGGCCCGCCGGGCACGGGCGGCGCGCGCCGCCAGGGCCGGCGGGCCAGAGGCTGAGATGATGGTGGAGGCGGTGGGAGTCGAACCCACGTCCGAGGAACCCTGGCCGGAGGTGTCTCCGTGTGCAGCCCGCCGGTTGGTTCTCGTCCCCCCGAGAGTCGGTGGGCGCCCGCTCGAGGGGACCAGCCCGAGTGCTGTCTCGGCCACCGCTCCCGGGCGCTGCGGCGACCCAGCCCGCCGAACGGCGTCGGGTCCAGGCCGGCAGGCGGGGCCTCGGACCCGACGTGGCTACTTACGCAGCCAGTGCAAGCTCACTGTTGGCAGTTGTGAGCGTCCACCTGTTTTGCGAGGGGTGGACCTCGACAC
This sequence comes from uncultured Thermoanaerobaculia bacterium, assembly GCA_964438135.1. Lineage (GTDB taxonomy): Bacteria > Acidobacteriota > Thermoanaerobaculia > Thermoanaerobaculales > Sulfomarinibacteraceae > CAYTJW01. Next base: position 922 of record CAYTJW010000573.1, on the reverse strand, counting down.
GCTGCCCCCGGCCAGAACCGTTCCCCGTCGAACCCGGAACGCCCCCAGGCTCCAACGGTCGGGACCATTGTAGCCCCATCGGCGGCACCGGTCCAGGCCCGCGCCGGTCCCCCAGGCCCGCCGCCGCAGCTGGCCGACGCTCGCGGCAGGGGCGGCGACGGCTCGGCGGGCGCTGGCCGTGCGGGCGGCGCCCGGGGTTTGACACGGCTGTCACGATCCCGGCCCCTCGCAGGCCCGGGGAGCCCTTGACCCGGGGGCCGGCACCGGGGGAGACTGGGCTCGACCCACGCTGCACAACGAGGGGAGGCGTCCATGCTGGCCAGGGCCTACAGCGCCACGCCGCGCGGCGTCGGCGCCCTGTTCGTGACCGTGGAGGTGGACCGCATCCGCGCCCGGTTGCCGTCGGTGACGGTGGTCGGGCTGCCGGACGTCGCGGTGCGGGAGGCGCGCGAGCGCGTCCTCGCCGCCATCCGCCACCTCGGCCGCCGCGCCGAGGCGGCCAACATCGTCATCAACCTCGCCCCCGCCGACGAGCGCAAGGAGGGGGCGTCGCTCGACCTGCCGATCGCGGTCGGCCTGCTCTCGGCCTCGGGCGAGCTGCCGCCGGACCGCCTCGAGGGTCGGCTGCTGCTCGGCGAGCTGTCGCTGGAGGGGCGCCTGCAGCCGGTGCGGGGGGTGCTGCCGATCGTCCTCGCCGCCCGCGCCCGCGGCCTGGCGGAGGTCGTCCTGCCCGCCGCCAACCGACCCGAGGGGGAGGTGGTGAGCGGCATCCGCGTCGTCGCCAGCTCGACCCTGGCCGAGACCCTGCGCTACCTGCGCGACGGCACCGCCCCGGCGGCGGTGGGCGCGGGCGGGCCGGCCGAGGCACGGCCGGCAGGCACCGTCGCCGACCTGGCCGACGTGGTCGGCCAGGAGCAGGCCC
>CAYTJW010000572.1:0-4202 GCA_964438135.1 uncultured Thermoanaerobaculia bacterium | reverse complement strand
GGCGTGTACGCCCTGGCGCCGGCCGGGTGGCGGGGCTATCCTCGACTCGGGGTGGGGCCGGGGGGCGGCGGGAGGTGGCCGATGGACGTGGGCCTGGTGCACGGCGTGCGCGACGACCTGGAGCGGCGGCGGGGCCGGCTGGCGGCGGCGCTGCGGGCGACCGGCGAGGGCAACGCCCTGGCCGACCTGCTGGCCGAGGTCGACGACGCCCTGGCCCGGCTCGACGCCGGCACCTACGGCATCTGCCAGGTCTGCCAGGGGGAGATCGAGCCGGAGCTGCTCCGTTCCGACCCCCTCGCCCGGGTCTGCCTCGAGGACCTCAGCGCCGGCCAGCGGCGGGCGCTGGAGCGCGACCTCGACCTGGCCGGCGCGATCCAGCGCCAGCTCCTGCCCGCGCGGGAGCTGGCCCACGGCGAGTGGCGGGTCGCCCACCACTACCGCCCGGCCGGGCCGGTCAGCGGCGACTACCTCGACGTGGTGCCGGTGTGCTCCGGCGACGGCCTGCTGCTCGCGCTCGGCGACGTCTCGGGCAAGGGGGTGGCGGCCTCCATGCTCATGACCCACCTGGCCGCCATCTTCCGCAGCCTGGCCGAGCTCGACCTGCCCCTGGTCGAGCTGGTCGAGCGCGCCAACCGCCTCTTCTGCCAGGGCACGCCGAGCGCCCAGTTCGCGACAATGGTGTGTGCCAGGGCCCAGGCCGGCGGCGGGCTCGAGCTGGTCAACGCCGGCCACATGACGCCCCTCCGGGTCCACGCCGGCGGCGTCTCGGCGGTCGCCGGCGCCGGCCTGCCGCTGGGGCTGTTCTGCGCCACCTCCCACCGCGCGGTCGCGGTCGACCTCGCGCCCGGCGACAGCCTGGTGCTGTGGACCGACGGCCTCACCGAGTGCCGCGACGCCCTCGACCAGGAGTACGGGGTGGAGCGGCTCGACCGGGTGCTGGCCGGGTGCTTCGACCTCGAGCCGCCGGCCCTGATCAGCGCCTGCCTGGAGGACCTGGCGTCGTTCCGTGACCTGCCGGGCCCCCTCGACGACGACCTCACCGTGGTGGTGCTGCGGCGCGCCGGCGGGCCCGCACGGCCGGCCTGAGGGCAGGTGGTACACTGACCGCATGGTGCCCGCGAAGGCCACGGTCCTCGCTCTCCTCGACCGGCTGCCGGACGACTGCAGCCTCGAGGACGTGCTGTACCATCTCTACGTCATCGACGCCGTGCAGCGGGGCCGGGCCGACGTCGTCGGGGGTCGGGTCGTCCCGCACGAGGCCGTGGCCCAGGAGATGCGGCAGCGGTGGCAGGTGGGGCGCGAGCCGTAGCCTGGTCCGACGGCGCTCCGAGCGGCCTCGACGAGGTCCTGGCCTTCATCGCCGAGGACTCTCCCGACGCCGCGGCCAGGGTTCTCGAGGTCGTGCTCCGGTCACTCGTTGGCGGTCGTCTCCGAGGGCGGCCGGGTCACACCCGAGCTCGGCGACGCGGCCATCCGCGAGGTGTTCGTCTACTCGTACCGCCTGATCTACGAGGTGGGCCCGCGCCAGGTCACGATCCTCGCCTTCCTGCACGGCGCGCGTGACTTCGGCGCGCTGCTGCGTCGGACCTGAGCCGCGGCGTCGTCTCGACTCAGGGCGCGGTCTGCGACCAGGCGGCGGTCGAGCCCGACTCGAAGCCGTCCCGGAACAGCACCTCGTCCACCGCGGGCGTGCCGTTGCGGAGGAAGCTGCCGCGGCCGGTGCCCCACAGCACGCGGGCCTGCGACGTGCCGGGCAGGTCGTAGGCGACGACCCCGGAGTAGGCGGTCTGGATGACCACCTCGAGGTCGGCGTCGCCGTCGAGGTCGGCCACGGTCGGCGCGGCCAGGCCGCCGTTCCAGGTCGGCGACCCCAGGCCTGCCGGCAGCGGCACCTCGTGCAGCGGGCTGCCGTCTGCCGAGAGTACGTGCAGGAAGCCGTTGGCGGAGCTGCCCTTCTGGGTCCACGAGGCGACCAGGACCTCGGCCGAGCCGTTGCCGTCGAGGTCCACCACCGCCGGCTCGGAGGCGTAGCGGTAGAAGCCCTCGCCCGGGGCGTAGACCTGGAACGGTCACGCCCCGTGCTCGGTGCGGTCGAGCCAGAAGGCGTGCACCTGGCCGGCGAAGTCCGAGAACAGGACCTCGAGCGAGCCGTCCCCGTCGAGGTCGGCCACGGCCGGGTTGTACGAGGCGCTCTCGATCACGTTGTAGTCCATCGACAGCGGCGCGCCGAGGTCGACCGGCACCACGGTCCAGTCGTGGCTCGCGGTGACGAAGCGGCCGCGGTCGGCCTGGAACAGGTAGACCCCGGTGTACTTGGTGGTCTCGCCGCCGGTGCAGTCGTAGACCCGGCCGGTGGCCACCACCTCGACCGCGCCGTCCGCGTCGAGGTCGGCGACCGTGGCCGGGCCGTCGGCGAAGTTGGTGCGGTAGCTCTCCGCCCGCACGCCGTTGCACTCGCCCCAGCCGCGCAGCTCGGTCGAGTAGCTCTCCCACACCCCGACCTGGCCCCAGCTCTTGCCGCCGTAGACCGGGTCGGCCGGGACGTGGCTGCCGTCCGGGTCGTAGGCGCAGATGTAGTGCACGTCGGAGGGGACCACGACCTCGAGCTCAGAGTCGGCGTCGAGGTTGGCGAGGGCGACGTTCGTGTTGTAGACCCCCCAGGCGTAGCCGCCGGTCCCGACCAGCTGCGGCCAGCCCGCCCGCAGCGCGCCGGTGTGCTCGAGGACCCAGGTGTTGGTGGCGCTGCCGCGCGCCGCCGAGACCACCACCTCCATCGTGCCGTCCGCGTCGAGGTCGGCCACCGCCAGGCCGCGCAGCTCGTTGGCGATCGGCTGCTGCGGCCAGCCGGTCTCGAAGTAGCCGTCGGCGCGGTAGACCGACGCCCAGCCGGCGCCGTGGGCGGTGACGATCTCGAGTGAGCCGTCTGCGTCGACGTCGGCGACGACGATGCCGGGCCAGGTGCGGCCGACGTTGGAGGCCCCCGGCTCGGAGCGGTCGTGGCCCGAGGCGACCCGCCACTCGAGGGCGCCGGTCGGCCCGCTCAGGGCGACGATGGAGTAGGCCGAGGCGACCACCTCGGGCTCACCGTCGCCGTCGAGGTCCGCGACCGCCGGCGACGAGTACCAGCCGGTCTCGCACCACGAGCTGAAGCAGCCGCCGTGCTGCCACTTGAGGGCCGGCGCCGCGACCTGGGCGGGCAGGGCGGCGGGCACGGCGACGAGGGCGAGCGCGACCGCGACGGTGGTCTGGCGCATGGCGGGATCCCCCTCCACCGAGGGTACACCCGGGCCCGCCGGCGGGGTGTGACCCCGCTCTCACCCGGTCCCGGGCCTCGCGATCGGCTGATCTGAGGGGGAGCGCCCCCTACCTCGCCAGACGCCTGAGGCTGCTCGGGATCAGGAGGATGCCGGCGGCGAGGACCAGCAGCAGGACCGTCGACAGCAGGGACGAGGCGACGAAGGTGGTCACCAGGGCCGGGTGGTCCCAGGCCAGCCGGCTGGCCAGCAGCCGCTGCAGCACCGCGACCAGCGCCGACTTGGCCGCCAGCGCCGCGCACGAGCCGCCGATCAGCAGGCCGGCGGCGGTGGTGCGGAAGCGGGCGAACGCGGCCGCGGCCACCCCGCCCAGCGCCACCAGCCAGAGGACGGTCAACGCGAGCTGCACGAGGTCCTGCCAGCGGCCGGTCACGCCCCACCTCCTGGCGCCGGCGGGGGCGGCGGCGGGGCGAAGCGCAGCAGGGCGACGCCGATGGCGGCGAAGGTGAGCAGGCCGAGCAGCTCGAGGCCCGACGTGAGGGCGGAGGCGGCGGTCGCGCCGAGCGCGTCGCGCAGCGGCTGGTGGACGAGGAGGGCGAGGCGGGACAGCAGGGCGAGGACGAAGCAGCCGGCGGTGGCCGCGCACAGCAGCCAGGCGGCGCCGCGGTTGCGCGGGTCGGGGTCCCAGCGCAGCGCCACCACCAGGGCGGCGACCGCCACCACCAGGTCGGCCGCCACCACCGCGAGGCCGAGGACGCCGTAGAGCAGGCCGAGGTTCATCGCCTGACGATGGTAGCACCGAGCGGCGGTCAGGGCCGCGGGTCGAGGGGGCGATCGGCGATGAGCCCGGATCCGCTGCCCGCTCGCCACCACCCCGGCGACGTGCTGCACCGGCCCGCCGCGGTGGGGGTAGAACGGCAGCACCTCGCCGCTCGGGTCGGAGGCGGC
>CAYTJW010000571.1:0-4210 GCA_964438135.1 uncultured Thermoanaerobaculia bacterium | reverse complement strand
GCCGGGTGGCGCTGGTGCTTTCGCTGCTGCTGGTCGTGGCGGCGGCTGCGGTGGGCGGGCTCGGCGCCCTCGGCGTCTCCCACGCCTCGTGGCCGGTGACGACCGCGCCGGCGACGGCGGTGGACGCGAGCGCCGACGAGGCCATGGCGGAGCTGCGCTCCCAGCTCGCCCTGCTGCGGCCGAAGGAGCCGTACATCGTCATCGACACCCACCGCAACCGCCTCAAGGTGTACAAGGGCAACGAGCTGCTGCGCGACGCGGTGTGCTCGACCGGCTCCGGGGTGGTGCTGCTCGACCCGCGCGGCAACCGCACCTGGACCTTCGACAGCCCGCTCGGCGAGCGGCGGGTGCAGCGCAAGGTCAAGGACCCGGTGTGGGCCAAGCCGGACTGGGCGTTCATCGAGGAGGGCTTCATCCCGCCCAAGGACCCGCGCTACCGCTTCGACGACTTCTCCCTCGGCGACTACGCGCTCTACCTGGGCGACGGCTTCATCATCCACGGCACGATCTTCCAGACCCTGCTCGGGCGGCCCGTCACCCACGGTTGTGTCCGCCTCGGCGACGAGGACCTGGCCTATGTCTACAAGACCGTTCCGGTCGGCGCTCGCGTTTACCTGTACTAGCCTGCTGGTGGCGGCGGGCGCCCTGGCGCAGGACGCGGCCCCGGCGGCGCAGCGGGCGGTCGAGCTGGAGCTGGAGCTGGCCCGCACCAAGGACGTCTACCTGGTCGTCGACCCGGAGTCGCGGCGCTTCGAGGTGCGGTCGCGGGGCCTGGTGCTCGACGTGGCGCCGCTCGAGGCGGTGACGGTCAAGGCGCTGGTGCCCCTGTTCGGCCCCGGGTCGCGGCCGGAGATCGAGCTGCCCGCCGTCTGGCACGTCACCGAGCCGCCGGCCGACACCTGGCGGCGGGTGATCGCGCCGCCCGAGCTGCGGCCGTACACCGAGGACGAGGAGGAGGAGCCGACGCCGGCGCCGGACGCGGGCCCGCCGCCCACCCGCACGCCGACGCCGACCCCGGTCGAGGTGCCGCCCGACTACACCCTGACCGTCGACGCCGGCTGGCAGGTGGAGGTCACGACCGAGGCCCCCCTGGGCTTCGGCGGGCGCCTGGCCGGGGCGGTCGCGAGCGGCTGGCAGCGCCTGAAGGGGGCCGAGCCCGGCGTCGAGCCGACCCGCCTGGTCCTGACCATGACCGCCGACGACGCCCGGCGGGTGCGGCACCTGTTCCAGCCCGGCATGGCGATCCTGCTGGCAGCGGTTGGCTCGTCCCCGGGCCCGGCTTGAGACCGACTTCGAAGCGTGAGAGGATGCGGACGATGGCACAGAAGAGCTACGTGACCTGGGTCGTGCTGGGGCTGATCGTGGTCGCGGCGGCAGCCGCGACGCCCTTCATCCTCAAGAAGCTGCGGGGCTGACAGGCCGCACCTGTCGGGCTCGAGCACGCCCCGCCGCTGCGGGCCGGCGTGAGCTGTGGGTGGCCGACGGCCTCCTCCCCGGTGCCGGCGCCGTCCGCCGGCCGAGCCTCACGCCTCCCGCACCCAGCGCAGCAGGTCCTTGAGCTTGGGCCTGGCGCCGTGGACCAGGATGCCGACCCGGTAGATCTTGGCCGCCAGCCAGGTCATGGCGCCGATCGCCGCCACCATCAGCGCCACCGACGCGGCCAGCTCGACCGCCGGCACCTGGGTCAGGGTCAGGCGCAGCAGCATCAGCATCGGCGTGAAGAACGGCACGAGCGACAGCACCACCGCCAGGGTGCCGTCGGGCTGGTTGAAGATCTGCATCATCAGGATCAGCGGCACCACCAACACCATCGCCACCATGCCCTGGAAGTTCTGCGCCTCCTGCTCGCTGTCGAAGGCGGCGCCGATGGCGGCGTAGAGCGTGCCGTAGAGCAGGAAGCCGAGCACGAAGTAGAGGACGAAGAACACCAGCACCAGGACCGGCACCCGCGGCAGCTCGACCCCGCCGAGGCCGACCATGGCCACGGCGCCGGGCGCCGACAGGGCGAAGGCCGCCCCGCTCCAGATCAGGAACTGGGTCAGGCCGACCGCGCCGATGCCGAGGATCTTGCCCAGCATCAGCTCGAACGGCCGGATGGTGGCGACGATCACCTCGACGATGCGCGAGCTCTTCTCCTCCAGCACGCCGCGCATCACGTACACCCCGTACATGAGCACCGTCATGTAGATGATGAGCACGAAGCCGTAGGACAGCAGGAAACCCTGGCCGACGTCGCGGGTCTCCTCGCCGCGGGCGCCGAGCTTCAGGGTCTTGAGGTCGACCCGCCGGGTCAGCTCCCGGACCCGCTCCGGGTCGAGGCCGGCCCGCTGCAGGCGGTCGGCGACGAGGACGTTGTTGACCGACCGCTCCAGGATCACCAGCAGCTTGAAGGCCGCCACGTTGGTGGTCACGAACTCGGGCTCGCCCTCGTCCGGCAGCCCGGCCGGCAGGACCAGCAGGCCGTCGAACTCCTTCTCCTGGACCCGCCCCTTGACCGTCTCCCGGGTGGTCTCCGGGTCGGCGCCGAGGGGCTCGGCGACCACGGTCACGCTCAGCTTCTCCTCGCTCGCGGCGACCGCCCGCGCGACCTCCTCCGCGACCGGGGCGGCGAAGCGGCCGGAGAGGTCGAGCACGACCACCCGGAAGCTGCCGCCGCCGCGCGCCGCCAGCCACACCGGCACGATCATCAGCGCGCCCATCAGCACCGGCACGAGCAGGGTCGAGATCCAGAACGCCTTGGTGCGGACGTGCTCCAGGTACTCGCGGCGGATGACGGCCAGCACTCTAGACCACATGACGGCTGTCCTCCTCGACGGCGCGGATGAAGATGTTCTCGAGGTCGGGGACGAAGCGTGCGAAGCCCTCCACCGAGCCCCGCGCGAGCAGCGCGGTGAGGAGGTCGCGCGGCGCGGCCTGCTCCTCCAGCTCGACCAGCAGCCGCTCGCCGAGCGGTCGCACCCCGCGCACCCCGGGCGAGGCCGCGACCTCGCCCGCCCCGAGGCCGGTGGTGACCACCCAGGCGTTGCCGCCGAAACGTTGCCGGATCTCGTCGAGGGGCCCGAGCAGGATCGGCCGCGCCCGGTTGACCAGGCAGAGGTGGGAGCAGAGCTCGTCGACCTGCGGCAGGACGTGGGTGGAGAGCACCACCGTCACCCCCTGCCCGGACAGCTCGAGGAGCAGGTCCTTGAGCTCGCGGGTGTGGATCGGGTCGAGGCCAGAGAACGGCTCGTCGAGGATCAACAGGCGCGGCTCGTGCAGCATGCAGCCGGCGATCTGGACCCGCTGCTGCATGCCCTTGGACAGGTCCTCGACCTTGCGCTGGGCGCGATCCGCGAGCTTGAAGCGCTCGAGCCACCACTGCGCCCGCCGGCGCGCCTCGCGGGGTGAGAGGCCGCGGATGGTGCCGAGGAACACCAGGTGCTCGAGGACCTTCATCTTGCGGTACAGCCCCCGCTCCTCGGGCAGGTAGCCGACCTGGCGCCGCCGGTCGTCGTCGAGCGGCGCCCCGTCGAGGAGCACCGCCCCGGAGTCGGCGGCGATGATGCGCATGACGATGCGGATGGTGGTGGTCTTGCCGGCCCCGTTCGGCCCGAGCAGGCCGAACACCGACCCGCGCGGCACCGCGCACGACAGGTCCTCGACCGCCACCTGCTCGCCGTACCTCTTGCTGACGTGCTCGAGCTCCAGGATCGCGTCCACGGCCCCTCCTCGCCTGCCGGCGATGATACGCGACCCCCGGTGCAAGGTTCGGCCGCGGCCGACGTCTTGAATCGCGGGCGGCTTTGTGGCAGAATCCTCACCCTGAGCTGCGCCGGTAGCTCAACTGGATAGAGCATCTGACTACGGATCAGAAGGTTAGGGGTTCAAGTCCCTTCCGGCGCGCCAGCAAGTAGAGCCCCCACAGCAACTTCCAACGCGGTAGCTCTGCCTACCCCATTCCCGGTATACCAGGGGTATACCAAACATGCCGGAGTTGAGGCCCTGCCGCGCCCTCGCCGATGCTCTGGAAACATGCGACGAAGCGTGACGGCATCGCCGGTGGGAATCGGCCCGAAATGGGTCGATTCAGGTCGAAGCCCGACAGCGGATACCGCGGAAGCCCGTGAGACCAGGCGCCTGCGGCGCCGGTAGCGCAGGATCGCACCGACCTGCCCGCGCTGCAGAGCCGGCTGGTCTCTGACGCAGTCCGAAGTCGCCTCCAAGTCGCCTC
>CAYTJW010000570.1:0-4223 GCA_964438135.1 uncultured Thermoanaerobaculia bacterium | reverse complement strand
GGGCGCTGCGCCGTGCGCTGGCCGCCGGCTGGGCGCACGCCCTCGCGGCGGCCCGGGACGCCCTCGGCCTCGAGGTGGCGCTGTTCCTCTACCCCAACGTCCGCGCCAACGGCGCCGACCTCCCCGACCGCCTCTGGCGCCACCCCGGCGGGCCGCTGCCGGCCCGGGCCGAGGACCTCGAGGAGGCCGCGGCCGAGCCCCGCGACGGGGTCCTCGGCGGGTACTCCCTGGTGATCGCCCCGACCGAGCTGTCGGCCACCGCGCCGCTCAAGAACCTGGCCCGCGTCCTCGGCTTTCGCGCCGCCACCATGCCCGGCTTCGCGCCGGACATGGTCCCCGCCCTGCGCCTCGACTACGCCGAGGTCAACCGCCGGGTGCTCCTGCTCAAGGGCCTCCTGGACCGGGCCGAGGAGGCGCGCCTCGACTTCCTGGTCGACGGCCGCCAGCCGCACCACCTCCGGCTCGACCTCCGCCACCGCCAGGCCCACGCCTCGGGCGGCCTGCTGCCGGAGCCCGGGACGGCCGGCAACCTGCCGTCCGGCGAGGCCTACATCGTCCCCTACGAGGGCGAGGTCGACGGCGACCCGACCCGCTCGGCCGGGGTCATGCCGGTCCAGCACGGCGACGAGGTGGTGCTGTACCGGGTCGAGGCCAATCGCGCCGTGGCGGTCACGGGCGACGGGCCGGCGGCGCGCCGCGAGGCGTCCCTGCTGGCCGCCGAGCCCGCCCGCGGCAACCTGGCCGAGCTCGGTCTCGGCGTGCTCGCCGAGCTCGGGGTGGAGCCGGTGGGCCAGGTGCTGCTGGACGAGAAGCTCGGGCTGCACCTCGCCTTCGGCCGCTCCGACCACTTCGGCGGCCAGGTCGGGCCGCGCCACTTCAGTCGGCCCGACGCGGTCATCCACCAGGACCACGTCTACGTCGAGCGCCTGCAACCGCGCGTGCTGGCGGCGCGGGTCGACCTGGTCCTCGACGACGGCTCGACCTTGCCCCTGCTGCGCGACGGCAGGTACGTGGTCGAGTTCTGAGGACGCGGCGCAGGCGAGCTGGCCGCGCCGTCCCGTCCCCACCAGGGGACGGGGACGTCCCCGGCCGGGTTCGCCCTGCCCACGCTCGCGCCGCCGGGTGCGCCACTCCCCGGCACGGGGCTTGCTACGATGCCGTCGGAGGAGGGGGCCTGCCGCCATGTCCGCAGCCCGCTGCGCTGCCGCTGCCCTGCTCGTCGCGATCGCGTCCGGGTGCGCCTCGAGCGCCCTCGACGAGGCCTCGTACCGGTTCTACGCCGAGGGGCCCGAGGCCGCGCTGCAGACCATCGACAGCGGCCGTTTCCGCGACGCCGACCTGGTCCTGGCGGCGCTCGAGAAGGCGGTCGCGCTGCAGGAGGTCGGCCGCTACGAGGACAGCGCCGCCCTGCTCGAGCGCTGCGCCGAGGAGCTGGCGGCGGCCGAGCGCGACCCCGGCCGCGTGGTGACCGGGGCGCTGGTCAACGACGAGGCCGGCGGCTACCGCGCCGAGGGCTTCGAGCGGGTGATGGTGCACAGCCTCGCGCTCGCCGACGTCCTCGCCCTGCAGGACCTCGACCGCGCCCTGCGCCACGCCGAGGCGATCCTGGCGCTGGTCGACCAGGTCGGCTGCGACGCCTGCACCTGGCCCTTCGAGCGCGACCTGGCCGCCACCACCTGCGAGGCGCTGGGCGACCGCGAGCGGGCCACGACGGCCCTGGCCGAGGCGGTGGCCGAGAGCCCCGGCGAGCCGTTCCTGGCCGCCGAGCTCGGGCGTCTGTCCCGACCGCCTCGGGCGGCGGCCGACCCGACCGCTCACGAGGCCCTCCTCGGTGCCGCGAGCGGGCCGCAGCCCCTGCCCGCCGGCGAGCGCCTGGCCCGGCTGCTCGCCGCCGCCGACAACGACGGCCAGCCGGCGCCCGAGCAGAGGGTCCTCCACGTCCTGCTGCTGCTGGGTCGCGGCCCGGTCAAGGTCGGCGGCGGCGTGGCCGTGCCCTGGTCGAGCGCGGTCACCTGGCCGGAGTACGTGCCCCGGCTGCCGCCCGGCGTCGCCTGGGCGCGGCTCGACACCGGGGACGGGCCGAGCCACGCCTCGGCGCCCCTCACCGACGTCGGCACCCTCGCCCAGACCAGCCTGAAGGCGCGGGTCGCCGGCCTGGTGGCCAGGGAGGGCGTCAAGGCAGTGGCCCAGGAGGCGATCTCCTACCAGCTCGGCGACGAGGTCGGCTGGGAGGCGGAGCTCGTCGGGCGGCTGCTGTTCGCCCTCACCGACCGGCCCGACCTCCGCCACTGGTCGACCCTGCCCGCCTCCTGTCAGGTGCTGCGGGTGCCGCTGCCGGCCGCCACGACCTCCGCCACCCTGGTCTACCTGGCGCCGGACGGGTCCGAGGTGGACCGGGAGCAGCTCGACCTGCCGCCCGAGTGGCAGCGCGGCCCGCTCTTCGTCACCCGCCGCATGCCGTAGGCAGCCGTCAGGCACCAGCCGTCAGCGCTCGGCTCCGAGCTCCCCCGCCCGCCCCGGGCCCGCGCGCTTGCGACCGGCCGGGTCAGGCTGTACCTTCTGTGGCAGGGGTGAGGTTGACCGCCATGGGGAACCCGAACCAACCGCAGGGGGCACGAGGCCGGGCGAGCGATGAGGACGGCGTCGAGCTGTCCGACGAGGAGCTGGAGTACGTCGTCGGTGGCGTCGACCCGGAGTTCTTCTCCACCCAGGCGCGCTACCTGCAAGAGCTGTACGGCGTGCAGCCCCGAGCCGAACGCTGAGCGGGCGGGCGGGGGAGCCGAGCGCCGACGGCTGAGGGCACTGCTCTGCCCTACGGCCCCACCAGGCCGCGCGCCAGGACCGCCGCCGGCAGGGCCTCCCCGTCCACCACCACCGCGTGACCGTCGGCCGAGCCGGCCACCACCCGGCCGTCGGCCGTGACCGTGGCGACGCCGAGGTCGCCCAGGTCCGAGCTCAGCCCGACCCGCATCCGCCACTCCAGACCGCCGTCGACCCGGCTCACCACCAGCTCGGCGACCGAGCCGGAGCCGACCAGGACGGCGCTCTCCGGTGAAACCGCCACGGCGAAGCCCAGCTCGAGGCCGTGCAGCGGCAACGGGTGAGACCGCGACGTCCGGGGGTCGTGCAGCCAGAGGCTCGAGGGCTGGACCCCGACCAGCACCAGGGCGTCGGGGCCGGGCAGGCGGGCGACGCAGTAGCCGCCGGCCGACGGCGTCGGCTGCGCCTGCGCCACCACCCACTCCCCGGTCCGGCGCTCGAGCACGAGCCAGCGGCCGTCCCAGGTGCCGACCACGCCCTGGCCGCGCCCCTGGTCCAGCCACAGCCCCGCCTTGGGGCTGGGGTCGGTGCGGACCGTGGCCGCGAGGTCGAGCGCCGGCCAGCTCCACGCCTTGACCGTGCCGTCGGAGGATGACGACCACAGCAGGCCGGCGCCCTCCTCCCAGAGCAGCGCGTTGACCAGGTAGTCGTGGGCCAGGCTGTCGCCGCGGGTGAGCAGGGTGCTGGCGTCGTGGCGGGCGATGGTCTTGTCGTCGGAGGCCGACACCAGCGTCCCGTCGTGCAGCAGCAGGGCGGTGACGCCCTGCGAGTGGACGGACGCGGAGCGCAGGTCGGAGGTGGCCAGGTCGAGGCGGTGGACCTGGCCGTCCGCGGCGCCGAGGTACACCACCGGTGCGGCCGGGTCGGCGCACGCCGACCACAGCGGGCTGGTCGACACCCGCACCTTCCCCGCCACCGCCACCGACCGGTAGGAGAACAGCAACGCCCGCCGGCCGTCCTCGTCGTGCACCACCAGCCCGGCCGGGCCGAGGCCGGCCGTGACCAGGGCCGCGGTCGGGTCGAGGTGGCGGTCGACCAGCCCGGCGCCGGGCCGCCACAGCGACAGGCCGCCGCGCTTGGCCACCACCAGGGTCGGCAGGTCGGGCAGGAAGAGCAGGCTGCCGGTCTGGCCGGGCAGGAGCACCAGGTCCTCGCGACGGCCGCTGCCCAGGTCGTAGACCACGACCTCGTCGAACCAGCCGCCGACCGCCAGCCGCCCGGTGGCGTCGTCGACCGCCAGGGCGGTCACCTGCCCCTGCCAGTCCCGCGCCGCCAGCAGCTGCCGCCCATCCGCCAGCGCCACGGCGCGGACCCCGTCCCGGTCCGCCCAGGCGAGAAAGCGGTCGCTCACCGCGACCGGCCCGGCCGGGAGCCCCAGCGCCACCTCGGCCAGCGGCCGGGAC
>CAYTJW010000569.1:0-4225 GCA_964438135.1 uncultured Thermoanaerobaculia bacterium | reverse complement strand
CCGGCCGGCGCGCCGGCGGCGGAGCCCCGCCCTCCGGCGCGGCCGGTTGCCGCTGCGGGCGCTGCCGCTTCGCCATGGCGCGCCAGTGGAGCACAGCCCGGCGCCGGGGAGCAAGAGCCGGGCAGCTCTCAGCGGTCAGCTCTCAGCTGTCAGCTTCCGCCACCCCCCCCACGATCGGTGGTGGCGTGGGTTTGAGGGACCCTGCAGCCGGGCACCTGCGTGTTGGGCGGGCGGGGGAGCTGACAGCTGATCGCTGACAGCTTAAAGCTCTCGTCCTACCCGACCAGGTCCGGCCGCGGCGACACGGGCTCGATCTCGGCGCTGCCGACGTGGTGGATCTCGGCCTGGGCGAAGTCCGGGGTCGGCTCGACGAACTGGGCCTCCTCGGTCGAGCCCTTGAGGGCGACGACCGAGGACTGGCCGCCGGTGACGACCTCGGTCAGCAGGTCGAAGTAGCCGGCACCGACGAAGCTCTGGTGCTTGACCGCTCGGTAGCCGTGCAGGGTCTCGAGCTCGAGCTCGCGGCTCTGCAGCTCGGCGTAGGCGGTCATGCCGCGGTCGCGGTAGCCGTGGGCGAGCTCGAACATGACGGTGTTGAGCGAGTGGAACCCGGCCAGGGTGACGAACTGGTAGGCGTAGCCCATGGCGCCCAGCTCGCGCTGGAAGCGGGCGATCGCGGCGTCGTCGAGGTTGGCTCGCCAGTTGAACGAGGGCGAGCAATTGTAGGCCAGCAGCTTGTGCGGGTGGACGCGGCGGATGGCGGTCGCGAAGTGGCGCGCCTCCTCCAGGTCGGGGCGTGAGGTCTCGCACCACACCAGGTCGGCGAAGGGGGCGTAGGCGAGGCCGCGGGCGATGGCTGCCTCCACCCCGGCCCGCACCCGGTAGAAGCCCTCCGCGGTCCGTTCGCCGGTGCAGAAGGCCCGGTCGCGGGGGTCGACGTCGGAGGTGAGGAGGGTGGCCGAGTCGGCGTCGGTGCGGGCGATGACGACCGTCGGCACCCCGGCCACGTCGGCCGCCAGACGGGCTGCGACCAGCTTCTGGATCGCCTCGCCGGTCGGCACCAGCACCTTGCCGCCCATGTGACCGCACTTCTTGGCCGAGGACAGCTGGTCCTCGAAGTGGACGCCGGCCGCGCCGGCCTCGATCATCGCCTTGGTCAGCTCGTAGGCGTTGAGCACCCCGCCGAAGCCGGCCTCGCCGTCGGCGACGATCGGCGCCAGCCAGTAGGGCATGCGGTCCGAACGGCCCTCGGCGTGGGTGATCTGGTCGGCGCGCAGCAGGGCGTTGTTGATCCGCCGCACCAGCTTGGGCACGCTGTCGGAGGGGTACAGGCTCTGGTCGGGGTAGGTCTCGGCCGCCTCGTTCATGTCGCCGGCCACCTGCCACCCGCTGACGTAGATCGACTTGAGGCCGGCCTGCACCATCTGCACCGCCTGGTTGCCGGTCACCGCGCCGAGCGTCCGGACGAAGGGCTCGGTTGAGAGCAGGCTCCACAGGCGCTCGGCGCCCAGCCGGGCCAGGGTGTGCTCGACCTGCACCGAGCCGCGCAGGCGCACCACGTCGGCGCCGCGGTAGGGGCGGGTGATGCCCTCCCACCGCCGGCTCCGGGCCCAGCTCTGCTCCAGCTCGGTGGCCATCTCGGTGTCGCGGTAGCCGAAGAGGTCGATGCGGTCGCTCATGGTGGTCCTCCGTCCGGTGGCGGCGTCGGGTCAGTCCAGGTGCTCGTAGGCCTCGAGGGTCAGGAACTCGGCCAGCTCGGCGTCGGTCGCCAGGCGCTCGAACAGGCGGGAGGCGAGGTCGAAGCGGCCGCGCTCGAACCGCTCGGCGCCGATGGCGGCGCGGATCCGGGCGAGCTCCTCCGGGATCAGGGCCCGGACCAGGTCGGCCGTGACCTCGCGCCCGTCGTCGAGCACGCCGCCGGGGTGGCGGACCCACTGCCAGACCTGGGTGCGCGAGATCTCGGAGGTCGCCGCGTCCTCCATCAGGTTGTAGATGGGGACGCAGCCGTTGCCGCCCAGCCAGGCCTCGAGGTACTGGATGCCGATGTCGACGTTGCGCCGGAGGCCGTGCTCGGTGATGGTGCCGGCGGGGACCCGCAGCAGGTCGTCGGCGGTGACCTCCACGTCGTCGCGGCGGCGGTGGATCTGGTTCGGCGTCGGCATGAGGCGGTCGAACACCTCCGTCGCCAGCGGCACCAGACCGGGGTGGGCGACCCAGGTCCCGTCGTGCCCGTCCCCTGCCTCCCGCTCCTTGTCGGCGCGCACCTTGGTCAGCGCCTGGTCGTTGGCGGCCGGGTCGTCCTTGATCGGGATCTGCGCGGCCATGCCGCCCATGGCGTGGATGCCGCGGCGGTGGCAGGTGCGGATGGCGAGCTGGGAGTAGGAGCGGAGGAAGTGGGAGGTCATCCCGACCTGCTCCCGGTCCGGCAGCACGCACTCTGGGTGATTCCGGAAGCGCTTGATGAAGCTGAAGATGTAGTCCCAGCGACCGCAGTTGAGACCGGCCGAGTGGTCGCGCAGCTCGAACAGGATCTCGTCCATCTCGAACACCGCCATGATGGTCTCGACCAGGACCGTGGCGCGGATGCTGCCGCGCGGCAGGTCGAGGAGCTCCTGCGCCCGCACGAAGACGTCGTTCCACAGCCGCGCCTCGAGGTGGCTCTCGAGCTTCGGCAGGTAGAAGTACGGCCCGCTGCCCTTCGCCACCAGGGCGCGGGCGTTGGTGAAGAAGAACAGGCCGAAGTCGAACAGCGCCGCCGACATGGGCCGGCCGTCGACGATCACGTGCTTCTCCTCGAGGTGCCAGCCGCGCGGCCGGACCATCAGCGTCGCGACCGTCGGGGCGAGCTGGTAGACCCGGCCGGTGTCGGCGACGTGACGGATGGTCCCGGCCACCGCGTCCCTCAGGTTGACCTGGCCCTGCAGGCAGTTGTCCCAGGTCGGCGAGTTGGCGTCCTCGAAGTCGGCCATGAACACCCGCGCCCCGCTGTTGAGGGCGTTGATCAGCATCTTCCGCTCGGGTGGCCCGGTGATCTCCACCCGCCGGTCGAGCAGGTCGGCCGGGATGGGCGCCACCTGCCAGGCCGCGGCCCTCACCGCAGCGGTCTCGGGCAGGAACGAGGGCCGCTCGCCCGCGTCGAGCCGGGCCTGCCGCGCCCGTCGCCGCTCGAGCAGCTCGAGGCGGCGGGGACCGAGCTCGCGCTCGAGAGAGGCGATGAAGGCGACCGCAGCAGGGGTCAGGATCTCCGGGTAGGATCTGCCACCGACGGGTCGGACGTCCACTCCGGGTTGGGTCGGGCTCATCGCGCCTCCTCGTTGCCACCGAGCTGCCTCGGGCTGCTCTCGGGGAGGTGAACCGGACCCGCGAGGTTTCCATTTCCGACCTGCGGCAACTCCGTGCCGCGGAGCGTCAAAGTGGATCGGGACCAGGGCCGCGACCGGGACGGGCCTTCGACCTGCTACACTGCCGGCGGAGGGGAGGGCGACCTGACGCTGGGAGAGCGTGCCGCTCGCCTGCGCGGCCTGGCGCGGGCACTCGAGGCCGGCAGCAGCCTGCGGTCCGAGCTCGAGGAGCTGGCCGGGTGGCTGGCGTGCTCGCCGCCCGGCGGTCCTTCCCCGGACCAGGGCCTGCGGCAGGTCGCGGCAGGCGTCGCCAACGACTTCAACAACGTTCTCATGACCATCCTCGGCAACGCCGAGGTCGCGCTGCTGAGCTTGCCCGCCGACGCCTCGGTGCGGGGCCAGCTGGAGGAGATATCGCGCGCCGCGCAGCGCGGCGCCGGGCTCACTCGGCAGATGATGGCCCTGGCCCAGGTGAACGCCGGCCAGACCGAGCTGGTCGACCTGTCCCACGTGGTGAGCGAGTCGGCCGCGGCGCTGCGGCAGGCCCTCCCGGCCCACGCCGCGCTCGAGCTCCGGATCGCGCCCGACCTGCCCCGGGTCGAGGCCGACGGCGGGCACCTGGTCGCGGCGGTGACGGCGGTGGTCGAGGGCGTGGCCAGTCGGCTTGAGGGTTTCCCCGGCCCGGTGCGGCTGGAGACGGGGGTGGCCGTCTGCGAGCGGGAGGAGCTGGAGCGGGCGTGGGGCGGGCAGGACGCACTGACCGGCCGCCACGTCTTCATCGAGCTCGGCTTCCCGGGGCTGCCGGTCGGCGGGCCGGCCGGGCTCCTGCTCGACCCGGGGCGCGACGACGGTCGGGTCTGCCTCGGGCCGCTGATTGTCGCGGC
>CAYTJW010000568.1:0-4235 GCA_964438135.1 uncultured Thermoanaerobaculia bacterium | reverse complement strand
ACGAGCAGCAGTGCCGGCCCGCCCGCCGCGCCGGGGGCGAACGCCAGCCACCGGTCGCGCGCCCAGGGGGTGAGCTCGTGGCCGGCGACCACCGGCTCCAGCCGGCAGGCCACCCCACCGCCGAGGGCTTCGCGCAGGTCGGCGAACGCCGCCCGGTCGGGCACCACGACCCGCACGGTCACGTCCCCCGGGAGCGACGCCAGGAGCTGCCGGTAGGCCGTCGCGACGAGCTGCCGCGCCGCCGGCACGTAGTGGAGCACGAGCTCGCGGAGGCGCCCGTCGCAGTCCGACAGCAGGGCGCCGGCGCCGGCCACCTCCCGCGGCGGCTCCGGCGCCCTGCCCCACACCCCGCCCAGCAGGCTGCCCAGGACCGCGCCGACCGCCACCCCGGCCTGGATCGCCCCGCGCCTCGTCGCTGTCACGGCCATCGCTTTCACCCCCTCTCTCCACGCCTGCCGGTCAGGAACCTGCCCCGGCCTCGGGCCGCCGCGCCCGACCCGAGCCGCTCACGGCCCGGCCCGCAGCGCCCCCAGCCGGCCCGGGCCGAGCTCGTCGGCGGCGACGTCGAAGCCCGCCACCTGGACGCTCTCCCCGCCGACCTCGAGCAGGAAGTCGACGTGGGTCCCGGCCTCCGCGCCGACGCCGGTGTCCACCTCCACCGTCCTCTCCTCGCCTCCCGCCAGGGTCAGCACGCGGGAGTCCGACCAGGCCTCGCGCGGGACCGGCAGCATGCGCGCGTACGGGGACGGCGGCGTCGACACCTGCATCGCCACCCGCACCCGCAGTCGGCACGGCCGGTCCGTCTGGTTCCGGCCGGTGAGCAGGAACCCCGCCATCTCCCCCGGCTGCATCTCCCCCCGGGCCGGCGCGATGGTCAGCTCGACCCCTCCCACCTGCAGGGTGGCGCGCCGCCCGGGCTCCGGCACCCGCGCGGTGGCCGGGACCGTCGGCGGCAGGATCGAGGCGGCGAGGACCGCGGTGCACGCGGTCGCGCCCAGGAAGCTCATGAGATCGTGTCGGGTCATGGCCAGACCTCCTTTCCGTCACCCTCAACCTAGGGCGAGGTCGGGAGGCAGTGGTCAGCCCGTCCTCACGAGGGTGTCAGAGGTTTGCCAGGGCCGCCGACACCGACACGTCCCCACGTCGACCGCGAGCACCGTCGCGAGGCTGGAGCCGATGCACGCCCGGCGCCTCATCACTCCGTCAAGCTCGGCACCGGAGCCGACCTCACCACTAGGCCGCGGAGGGCTGTCGACTCCGATCTGCCACCGATCGTGCCGATCCGGTAGTTTCGGCAGCCGCCCTCGCGGCGTCCAACCGTGACGAGGACCAGAGCCGCAGCGACGGCGTCGAGGAAGTCGTCGGCAAATCGTCACTTCATCAAGCCTGGCACTCGGCGAGGTTCGTGGAAGCTGGGAAGATGCGATGGGCGCCGACCCACCCTGTCGACAGTAGCGGAATGGCGTGACTGGCACCCCACGGCGCCCCACCTGGCGGTTGACGGTGCTGAACCCCCTCGGGGCGCTCGTCACGGCCGTCGCGACCCCGGACGCGCGCGGGCGGCGCGCGCCTCGAGCTCGGCGATCGCCGCGAGCGTCGCGTCCCCGCCGGGACAGCCGTTGGTCGAGGCCGCGCAGCGGGCCATGACCTCGCGCGCCTCGGCGAGCAGCGGCCGCGCCGGCTCGCCGCGGGCGAGGGCGAGCTCGGCTGACAGGAGGTGGCAGCGGGCGAGACGCAGAAAGCAGTCGACGTCAGCGGAGTTGACGGCCAATGCCGCCTCGAGGCTGCCGCGAGCCCCCACGATCAGCTCCGGGTCGACCTCCCGGCCCGACTGGAACGCGGCCTCCGCCTGCTTCAGCCTGACCCGCCCGAGGGAGCGGAGCGCCCACGGGTGGCGAGGGTTGACAGACAGGGCGCGCTCGAGAGCCGCGGTGGCGGCGGCGGCGGCGAGCTGGGCATTGCCCTGACCTGTGGCCAGCTGCCAGCCGAGCACGATCTCGTGGAGAATCCCCATGTTGACCAGGTAGGCCGGGTCACCCGGCGAGAGCTCGCCGGCTCGCTCGAAGGCGCGGGCGCCCTCCTCGGCCAGCGCGCTCGGGTCCTCGCCGGCGGCCGTCGCGACGTTGATCTGCTCGAGCAGGACCAGCCCGAGCTGGTTCTGCGCGTCGCTGCTCGCCGGGAGCAAGGCGGCGACCGCGCGGGTGTGGCGGGCGGCCGCGGTCAGCGCTTCCCGGCCGTCTCCCCCGGCCATGATCTCGAGCTTGCCGCGCTGCCAGTGGGCCTTGCTCAGGGCCATGAGGGCCGCCGGGTCGCCCGGCCCGAGCCGGGCCACCTCCTCGGCCACCGCGACCGCCCGCGCGACCGTGGCGCGGGGCAGGCCGCCGCGCCGCAGCTCGAGCTCCGCCCACGAGTTGAGGGTGGAGACCAGGGCGAGGCGGGGAGCAACCGCCTGGGAGTTGGCCCGGACGGCGTCCTGGCACGCCGCCAGGGCCTGCTCGAAGAGCGCCTCGTCGGCGGTGCCGAGCATCCACGCGCGGATGTGCAGGATGGAGCGCCAGACGTCGCAGCGGTCCCGTCGGACCCTGGGGCTGGAGCGCGCGACCCCGGCCGCGGCCAGCAGCGCCGCGTCGGCTTCCTGGTAGGCTGCGATCGCCTCGTCCATGCGACCCGTGATGAGGAGCTGGGACGCCCTCCGGCTCCAGGCGTCGGCCTCGACCACCTTGGCCTGGTACAGCCAGGGGACATCGCTGAACGCCTGTCGGGCGCTGTCGACCGCCTGGTCGAGCCGTCCCTCGAGGATGGCGACCAGCGCCTCGACGTAGGCGGGCGGGACCGAGACGACCCCACGGGAGGTACGCAGGTAGAGCAGGGCCGGCTCGCGCAGGCTCTTCTCGGCCTCGACCAGCTGCCGCTCGCGGGTCGCGGCGTCGGCCGTCCGCGCCGCGTCGTTGACCCTCTGGACGAACTGCTGCTCGAGGACCCGGCCGAGGGCCAGGCCGACCTCGGCGGTCCGGAACCCGGCCTGCCACGCCGCCTCCAGGTGACGACGCGCGGCGTCCTCGTCGCCCAGGGCCAGGTAGCCCTGGCCGAGGGCCGCGTGGCCCGGCCCGGTCGCCAGGCGGCCGCGGCGGCCCATCTCGCGCTCGAGCTCCTGGAGGCGCTGGCGGACCGCGTCGCGCTGGTTGCTCACGTCGTGCAGCTCGAGCGACTGAGCGCGCCACAGCTGGCCCTGGACGTCGGCCACCTGCTGCCCGAAGCGCTGGGCCAGCTCGGCCTGGATGGCGGCGGCGCGGAGCGAGGAGAGCCACAGCCCGAGCAGGGCCAGCGAGGCGACCAGGGCCGCGGCGACGACGGCGACCAGGGCCCGGTTCTTGCGCGCCCGCTTGAGCAGGCGGTCGACCATGGTCGGCGGGCGGGCGAGCACGGTCTCGCCGTCGAGGAAACGGGCCAGGTCCTCGGCCAGGGCACGGGCCGAGTCGTAGCGCCGGCCGGGCTCCTTCTCGAGGCAGCGCGCGACCACGGTCTCGAGGTCGCGGGGCACGCCCGGGGCGACCTGGCGCAGGGGCGGCGGCTCCTCGTCGAGGACCTTGAGCAGGACCTCGACCGCGCTGCTGCCGGCGAACGGCGGGCGGCCGGCGAGCAGGGCGTAGAGCGTGGCGCCCAGGCCGTAGACGTCGGCCCGGCGGTCGACCGCGGCCGCGTCGCCGCGGGCCTGCTCCGGCGCCATGAAGGCAGGCGTGCCGAGGGTGGCGCCGGTGACGGTCAGGCCCTCGCCGCCGACGTCGCGAGCCAGGCCGAAGTCGACCACGTACGGGTGGAGGGAGCCGTCCTCCGACGTCTCGACCATGACGTTGGCCGGCTTGAGGTCGCGGTGGACGAGGCCGATGCGGTGGGCGGCGTGGACCGCCTCGGCGACCCGGCGCAGGACCAGCACCTTCTGCTCCAGGGACAGCTCGCCGGCGAGCTCGCCCAGCGGCCGCCCCTGCACCAGCTGCATCGCGATGTAGTGGTGGCCGTCGACCTCGCCGACCTCGTAGACCCGGCACACGTTGGGGTGGTCGACGCGGGCCTGGGCGCGGGCCTCGCGGGCGAAGCGCTCGACCAGCTCCGGCACCTCGAGAGCCAGCACCTTGAGCGCCACGTGGCGGCCGAGGGTCGGGTCCCAGGCCCGGTAGACCCGACCCATGCCGCCGACCCCGAGCAGGGCCTCCGGTCGGTAGCGCTCCCAGGCCGGG